>NZIH01000056.1 GCA_002691565.1 Halieaceae bacterium | reverse complement strand
TAATGACTCAGCAGTCACCGAATCATTGGACAATCCAAGTGCCTCGGTAAACTCCCAGCTACCTCGGTCGATTTCAGCGAACTCTCGCTCTCGGTTGTGCGCCTGCCTCGGACTGAGACTACGTACGTAACCCGACTGCGAAATTGCCTTGTGAAATAGCCCCTCAGACAATGGACTTGCAAGAAGCGTGAATACGTTGTGACCACCGGCGCTTTCACCGAAGATGGTGACGTTTTCCGCATCGCCACCGAAGGCCCCGATATTGCGCTTTACCCAACCAAGAGCGGCAATGATGTCGAGCGTTCCAAAATTAGCAATCGTCCCTGGACCGTCCGCTAAGACTGGGTGTGTAAACCACCCCAGTGGTCCCAAACGATAGTTAATAGTGACCACTACGACTCGCTCTTCGGCTACGAAACGCGAAAAATCATACGTGTTTTTATGACCGGTGGTATTGCCACCGCCGTGAATCCAAAGCATGACCGGCAACGACTTACTTCCAGATGCGGGTGCAGTTACGTCAAGGTATAGACAGTCTTCGGAGCCGATGGCCGCCTCTCCCTCAACCCCGCTCACACTGCCTGCCCGCTGTGGACAGATAGCAGGATCCGACTTTCGGGAAATAAGCTGAGGCGCTGCTTCCAGGGGCTCTGGCGCTCGCCAACGAAGTTCGCCGACAGGAGGCTTAGCGAAGGGAATGTCGTACCACTGTAAAACATCGCCCTCGGCAACGTAGGCCAGTACTGAGCCCGTATCGGTAACAACGGGTGCACGCTCGGACACTTTCTGTGCCGGTGAAGCGCACCCTGCCAACCCAACGACCATGGATAAAATAAACACTAACCGCATAAACCTGACCCTGAAAAAACTGACACTTAAAAAAAACCCGGCGTTGCCGGGTCGTCTTAACGCTTCGCTTTAACGGCCTTTCCAGTTGGGCTTACGCTTCTCCGCAAACGCCGTTGCGCCTTCGATCGCATCCTCGCTCGAGAAGACAGGGTTAACAATCGCCTGTTGCTTNTCGAACATGTCGTCCTGCGACCAGTCAATCGACTCCTTGATCACTTGCTTACTGCGTTTAACCGCAAGCGGACCATTTTCAGCGATCTTAGCCGCCAGCGCCTTGGCTTGAGCAAGTGCCTCACCCGCGGGTGCGATCTGGTTAATCAGTCCAAGACTCAATGCACGATCGGCATCCATGAAATCACCCGTCAATGCCATTTCCATCGCAACACGGCTTGGAATCTGACGAGGTAATCTCACCAAACCACCGGCCGCAGCCGCCAGCCCACGTTTCACTTCGGGAATGCCGAACTTCGAGTTATCAGCCGCGACAATCAAGTCACAGGTAATAGCCAATTCGCAGCCACCTGCCAGGGCGTAGCCCTCAACAGCTGCAATCAGCGGCTTGTCTGTGGATCGCTGGACCATACCTGCAAAACCACGCCCTTCGACGTAGGGAGTTTCACCCGTCACGAACGCTTTGAGATCCATGCCCGAGCAGAAGGTACCGCCTGCACCTGTCAAAATAACCACGTGAGTACTGTCATCTGCGTCGAGTGCGTCGAGTGCAGCGGCAATGCCGACCGCAACGTCTTTGTTAACTGCGTTCTTAGCCTGAGGACGGTTAATCGTGATGGTCATGACACCATCGGCAACTTCCGTTAAAACAGCTGGTTCACTCATTATCTTTCTCCTTATGTGTCCGCTTTAGTGTTAGCGAGGTTGCATACGGATGCCGCCATCCATACGAATGGTCTCACCGTTAATGTAATCATTGTCNATGATTGCTGCAGCTAACTTACCGATTTCTTCGGGTGTACCCAAGCGCTGAGGGTACAGAACCGCGGCTGACAGNGAATCAATCGAGTCCTGGGGTAAGCCTGCAAAAAGCGGTGTGTTGATCATTCCCGGTGCAATCGTGTTAACCCGAATACCGATCTTTGAGAGATCGCGTGCAATCGGCAACGTCATTCCTACAATTCCGCCCTTGGTGGCACTGTAGGCTGCCTGCCCCATCTGTCCCTCGTAAGCTGCAACAGAGGCTGTGTTGATAATCACGCCACGCCCCATGTACTTGTCGACAGGCTCGTTATGCTGCATTCGAACGGCACACAAACGAATCACGTTAAACGTTCCGGTCAGGTTTACTGCAATGACTTTGTCCCATAGATCGAGCGGAAATGCGCCGTCACGACCCACAGTCCGAGAGGCGCTAGCGATACCAGCACAGTTAACAACTGCGTAGATAGCACCAAATTTCTCAATACCTGCGTCGATCCCCGCTTCCACAGAAGCTTCATCTGCCACATTCACCTGCGCAAAAAGGCAACGGTCGGCGCCCATCTCTTCGACCATGGCAGCACCCGCCTCGGCATTTAAATCGAAGATAATGACATTGCCGCCATCGGCGTAGATGCGTCTCGCGACCGCCTGACCAATACCCGATGCACCACCGGTAACCACGGCTGCTCTTCCTGAAATTTCCATAATTTTCCTCTGTTTACTGTGTTGGCGTCAGACCAGTCCGACGACACGATGGGTGTTTTCACCGGAGGGCTCGATCATGACCCTCTCGCCTATGGGCTCTCCGCCGGTAAACTTATCGTAAAGCTCACCCTGCGCAAGCAATGACGCCGCAATAACACGTTCACCCTCATCGTTGATGGCGAGGACAGCAAGCCACTGTCCTTCGGGAATCATTTTGANGGTGAAGGTCTCGACTACGGCGGAGCCGCTGAATTCTGAGGCAAGCGANGCGCTATTTCCAGCNTCTTCAAAAGCTTTTTCGGACGACAGCCAATCACCACTGGCGGGGGTGCGACTGTAGACCCCAACGGCATGCTTAGACATATGCCCNCCGAGGGCACCGACAAGCACATGGCTGTATTGCCCTGACTGAATACTGGAGACAGCCGAGGCTATACCGTGCATGGAATAATTGTTTCCGGGCCCACCAAAGAAAGGCAGCCCACCCGTCAAACTGGTTGGACGAGGGTCGTCAATATCGATTCCCAGGGCTTCCATGGCCTCTATGACAGCAATAGGGAAGCAGCTATAGAGATCGAAGGCTTCTATGTCGCTGACCGATAGCCCAGAGGATGCTACGGCATTATCGTAGGTCCATCGCAGCGCTGGCGAGGTCGACAAATCAGAGCGCTCGAGCAACGGCTGTTCTGCTGCCTCCGCAAAGCCGCGAAGAAAAACTGCCTTGTCCGCGAGCCCCAATTCAGACGCCAGCTCAAAGCTCATCACCAGAACGGCGGCGGATTGATTCACCCCATCCTTGGCCACCATCGACTTTAAATGAGGGTCCCCCACCACACGATTACGCCCAGAAACCACGGCGATTTCATCAGACTCCGGCACGTTCTCGAACATGGTGTAAGGGTTGACCCGGGCCGCATTCGCCAGAGGCGTCAAGACTTCACCCAGGTAGNTTAGGTAATCGGGCCGTTGCATGCCNCGAACCNTTCGTTTGCGGTGCTCCATCAAAGGGTAGATGTCGATGGGGGCAATCACCTTGTGGGCCGCTANGGCAGGGACGAATTGGTCTTCGAGGCCCATNCCATCATCGGATTGCTCNCCCGTTGGGCTCTCAGACCAATCCAAGGTGTCGCCCGATCGTTGATGAGCACGCATGGTTCCGATGGCCTCTGCACCGCATAAAACGATGGCGCGCGCTTCACCGCTGGCAATCGCACGACAGGCCTTCGCTGTGTATTGCTGTGGACTCTGTCCGCCTGCCGTAGCGTAATGCGCAGCNGCGNCATCGAGNCCTGCTCGAGATGCGACAGAACGAGCAAACTTTNTACTAAACCCAAAGGGCGCGAGCAGGGGTTTGATTCTGTCTGGAACCGAGTCAACAAAGGTGCGCATGACCACGACACGGTCGATATAGGAGCCAATATCCGCAACCTCTGTTGACGTGAGCATCTCAGAGACCGCCTTGGCGGCCAGATCGGCAGGCCCCAGCTTTTCCCACCTATCATCCAATCGGTCAACGACTTGGCGGGCCGATACCAAAACAGGTGTATTACCTGCTACTTCCATTACTCAGCTCCTATAGCCGCTGCACAAATATTCCAAAACGATTCAGCCGACAGCGAAGCACCACCCACCAAGAGTCCATCGACCCCTTCTGCTGTGGTAAACGCTGCACAGTTGTCGGGTTTAACACTGCCTCCGTAAATCACCCGGAGATCAGCATATCGATCCGCAAGCGCCGTCTTGATGTCGAGATGCATCGAACTGGCAACGTCGGCAGAAGCCGCCTCACCCGAGCCGATGGCCCAAACGGGCTCATAGGCAATGACAAGGCCATCACTGAGATCATCACAACTGCTCAACACCTGATCTCTCACATAGGAGGCTGCCTTACCCGCAGCGCGGATGTGGCTGGGCTCACCAACACAGACCACCGGGGTTAAGCCTGCCAATTGAGCACGTTTCGCCTTCTGCGCCACGATAGCGTTGGTCTCCCCCTGATGTTGGCGTCGCTCCGAGTGACCCACAATCACATACTGACAACCTACGTCGCTGAGCATTGCTGCAGCGATCTCACCCGTGTGAGCGCCCATGTCATTCTCAGAGACGGTTTGCCCACATAAGGAAACACCGGTTAGTCCACTGACCACTGATAGGTATGGCGCTGGTGGCGCAACAACCACGTCAACACCGGTCATCGGTGGTCTTGAGTTCCAGTCGGCTTTAAATGCCTCTACGCCATTTTTATCAATGGCCATTTTCCAATTAGCAATGATGAGCGGTGTTATCATTATCTCTGTCTCTTAACCGCGATATCGATCGCCTGGCACTCGCCAGACTGTGAATANATCGGACCCGAAGGTGTGCGCAAGAAGTGAATTTTTCGAATTACGCTGAACATTACAGTAGCCAAAGTGGCATCGTCCAGCTAATGGAGGATTTGAGCATCGCGGCTCCCGCGGGCACCACGATTTATCCGCTCGGCGGAGGTAATCCCGCCCACATTCCAGAAGTGCAAGATGCGCTTCGAGAAGCTGCAAAAGAACTGGTATCGGATGCGAAGCGATTCGCGAGCACGATCGGCGACTACGATGCACCGCAAGGACACGAACGCTTTCGGGCGTGCTTGGCTGATCAGCTCTCTGCGCTGTTCGGCTCTGTAATCTCGGCCGACAACATCGCTATTACCAATGGAAGCCAGGCCAGTTTCGAGATTCTTTTCAATGCATTTGCGGGGCGTTTCAACGACGGAAGCTGGAAACACGTTGCTCTACCCATTGCCCCCGAGTACGTCGGTTACAACGATATGTCTCGGCAAGACGGACCCATTCTTAAATCGACCGCCGCCAGAATCGATTTACTCCCGGAGCGACANTTCAAATACGGCGTCAACTTGGCAGAATTCTCCGTGGACTCGGCGACAACCGGCGCAGTCTGTCTGTCACGCCCAACCAACCCCTCGGGCAATGTGGTCTCTGATAGTGAGTTGTCGCAAGTGGCCTCACAATGCAGAGCTGCCAGTNTTCCTCTCATTATCGACGGCGCTTACGGTTTGCCCTTTCCCGGAATGATTTACACCGAGGCAACACCCTTTTGGGACGAGAACACCATTCTCTGCCTGAGTCTGTCCAAATTCGGCCTACCCGGCGTGCGGACAGGCATCGTCATCGGGCCACCGGAGGTCACTCAACTCATCCGTAACGCCAACGCCATCAATGGGCTCGCGCCGGCGAGAACAGGCCCGGAATTAGTGCTTCCGCTACTCATGAACCGTCGNCTATCAGAATTATCTGAGCANGTTATAAAGCCGCACTATCTGAGAAAACAGCGGTTGGCCATTGAGGCGATGATGTCTGCTGCGCACGATCTTCCGGTCAGAATTCACCAGCCAAATGGTGCGATGTTTCTTTGGACCTGGTTCGAACATCTGCCAGGAGGGGCCGATGAACTCTACCGACGGGCTGCACGAGAGGGTGTCGTCACCGTCTCCGGTCGCCATTTTTTCCAGGGGCTGGATACGTCATGGCAGCACGCCAACGAGTGTCTCAGACTCAACTACGCCGGTGATGAGGATACTGTCAGGCAGGGCATCGAACGCTTAATTACCGTTGCCCGACAGCAATACCTCGAAGGTTAGTTAACCCGCGTTTACTGATCGAGCGACTGATAGTAATCCATCAGAATCTTCGCCACCTCAGGACGTGAGAACTCGGGTGGTGGAGCAATCCCCTGCCCCAGCATTTCCCTCACAGCGGTACCGGACAGCAGTACGAAGTCTTCTTTTGAATGATCGGGTGCGTCTTTCATCATGACGACACGATCGAGCTTCTTACTGTACGCCGTGTGGTCTGCGCGATAGATATCGATCTCCAGCGCGCCGTCAGGAACCCGCTCGTCGAAAATAGTCTGTGCGTCGAAGCCGCCGTAATAATCACCAACACCCGCATGATCACGCCCTACGATGAGCTCGGTACATCCCGCGTTTTGTCTAAACACAGCGTGAAGAACGGCCTCTCTAGGTCCGGCGTAAAGCATGTCAAAGCCGTACCCAGTGACCATCACGGTGTTTTCCGGGAAGTAGTGATCGACCATGGTTCTGATCGAGTCGTCACGGACATCTGCCGGTATGTCTCCCGCTTTGAGTTTACCGAGCAACATGTGAATCAGAATACCGTCCGCATTGAGGTCACTCATCGCCATCCGGCACAGTTCTTCGTGCGCACGGTGCATGGGATTTCGGGTTTGGAACGCAACGACACGGTTCCACCCTCTCGACTCAATCTCCTCACGAATCTCCATGGCCGTTCTAAAGGTGCCAGGAAACTCAGACTGGAAGTAGGAAAAATTCAGAACCTCAATGGGACCTGATAGCAGAACCTGACCCTGCGCATTAAACGTTGCTACGCCAGGGTGGTTGGGATCTTCTGTTCCAAACACCTCACGTGTCATCAGCGACATATCGTCATCCGAAAGGCATTCGATACCCGTCACGTCCATGACGGCAATCACCGGAGCGCCCTCTATATTGGGGTCGCGAAGAGCAATGCGGTCGCCCACGTTGCCATCAAAGCGCTCTACCATATTCAGCACAGGTACCGGCCAGAAAACGCCGTTGTCCGTTTTCAAATCTGTCGCAACGCTCAGTGCGTCGGCACGGTTCATGAAACCCTGCAGGGGCGTGAAATAGCCTGCTCCCAACATGACAGCGTTCGCAGCCGCAGCAGACGAAACGGTAATCGACGGCAAGCTTGCAGACTCGATTTCAAGGGCAGCTAGCCGCTCGCCCGTTGCAATTAGAGGTGTCAGCGATGCCGCACCGTGAGGTGTGATTAAACTCATACTCATGATTCTCCGTTACTTAGCGCTGATGAGGCCACGCGCCTTCAGCACGTCTATAATTTGCGCAACCTCTTCTTCCAATGATTGCTGGTCCGTGTGCAGATGAATCTCGGGCGAAGAAGGTGCCTCATANGGGTCATCGATACCCGTGAAATTCTTTATCTCTCCCGCCCGGGCTTTTTTATAAAGCCCCTTGGGATCGCGCGACTCCGCAGCTTCAAGACTGCAGTCGACAAACACCTCAATAAACTCCATGCCAGCTTCTTCGTGGATCTGACGCACGAGATCACGATCACGCCTGTACGGGGAGATAAAACTCGACAACACCAACACACCGGAGTCGACAAAAAGCTTTGAAATCTCACCAACGCGTCGAATGTTTTCCGCGCGATCTTCTTCGCTGAAACCCAGGTTCTTGTTAATACCAAAGCGAACGTTATCGCCATCTAAGCGGTAACAGAGCACGCCCATGTCATGCAGAACGCCCTCAATAGCAACTGCAACAGTGCTCTTGCCGGAACCAGACAGCCCGGTGAACCACAGCGTTGCGCCACCGTGTCCGAGCAGGTCACCCTTCTCCTTTCGCGTGATATCGCCCTCATGCCAGTGAATATTGGTTGCTTTTTGCTCAGCCATAACCTTCCCCTAAATGTCTTCCTTGCACTCTATGCGATTTTATTTACTAAAAAAAATGGTTTAATTTGTTAATATCAATCGATTTAGTGGGTAGATCTAGAATGAGCAAAAAGCTATGCAGTTCACGTTGAAGCAACTGCGGGTCTTTAAGGCCATCGACGAGTTCGGTTCCACTACTGCTGCAGGTCAGGCACTGGCTTTGTCGCAGTCAGCCGTTAGCTCCTCGCTGCAGCAACTCGAGGAAAACATCGGACAGCAACTGTTTGACCGAATCGGACGTCAGCTGATCTTGAACAGGTTCGGGCAATCGCTCTTACCCAATGCCTGTCGCCTGCTTGACCAAGCGGCAGAGCTCGAACAGCAGTTTCTGGGAAATGCTGTAGGCGGTGTCATTGACATCGGTGCGAGCTTTACGATTGCAAATCACGTCATTGTTGATGCCATGGTCGATTTTCAGAAACAACACCCGAACGTCGAGATACGGATCACGAGTGATAACTCACCCGGCATTACAGAACGGCTGGCCTCAGGCGACCTGGACTTTGGGTTGATTGAATCGCCAGTAACAGACCCTGCGATTTTATGTGCGCCCTGGCTGGAAGACGAACTGGTCATTTTTTCGAGTCCGGACCATCCACTGGGCAAAAAGGACCAGGTGTTAATGAGCGACCTAGTCACCACACCATGGGTGCTGCGAGAGAGGGGCTCAGGTGCTCGCAACATGTTTAACGAGACGTTTGCAGCCCACGTCAATACCATCGACATCGCCATGGAGTTCCGTCACAACGAACCGATAAAGCGCGCAGTCGCAAGAAATGTCGGGATTGGCTGTCTATCCCGACGGGTACTCGAAAGAGAATTAGCCGACGCGACGCTTATCGAAATTGATACCCCTCCCCCCGCAAGAATGGCGCGCCGATTTCATCTAATTAGGCGGCACACCACGAGCCTGCCACCGGGGGCTTTGATGTTTTGGCAGCAGTGCCTAGCCATGCAATAGCGGCATCAGTATCATCGTCCGCGCCTTCATCGCATCAAGAGACCGTTATGCAGATTGCCATTGTTGTCGGTAGCCACCGAAAAGATTCGCAGAGTGCCAAGGTAGCCCGCTTCCTCGAGCGCCAGCTAGCGAGCCTCGGAAATCACCAATGCTGGATTTGTGACCTTGGAAGAGATCCCTTACCACTCTGGGATGAGGAGATTGGTAGCGATGCACCCCAGTGGAGTGGTCTTGGGGAATTGACAGAACAAATCGATGAAGCCGATGCGTTCATTATGATTGCACCCGAGTGGCACGGTATGGTGCCCGCAGCCCTGAAAAACTTTTTCTTAGTCTGCGGCGGCGGTTCATTTGCTCACAAGCCAGCACTTCCCGTTGGCGTATCGGTTGGGCCAGGAGGCGCCTATCCGATCAACGAACTCCGAACGAGCAGCTACAAAAACAACCGACTTTGTTACCTACCCGAGCACCTGATCGTCAGAAACTGTTTGGTGGTAATGAACGAGGATGAATCTGAAAACGATGAAGGTGAGCACAGCTACATCTCCGAGCGGAGCTTGTACTGCATGAAGCAACTCATTGCTTACGGTGACGCACTGGCACAGGTACGTGCATCGGGGGCTGCTGACTTGNCGCCCTATCCCAACGGCATGTGAGCTAGCTCAGGCTGCTGTAACCGCCGCTGAAAAACACCAGGGGATCACCCGAGTGACTGGTAAAGTCGACAACTTCACCAACAATTATGTGGTGGTCACCCCCAGGGTGTATCCCTGATATCTGACATGAGAATGTGGCAAGCGCACCNTCAATCAANGGCACTCCGTGCGAATCCACAAAGCAATCGCCCGCGTCNACCGTATGCTCTAGCGATCGCGCATAACGATTCGATATCGCCTCCTGCGACTGCCGCAGCACNGATATGCCGTAACGATCACACTCAGTGAATTCTTTGAAGCACTCCGACGTATTCTGGATGCTCCAGAGTACCAGTGCAGGCTCAAGAGATACTGCCGCGAACGAATTAACGGTCATCCCAATCGCACCGCGATCGGAGTCGTTAGTCGTCAAGACGCACACCCCAGTGGCAAACTGTCCCAACGTGTCTCGTAGCGCGCGTGTGTCCAAAACGTATCCCTATATCGTTGAAGGCAGATTACCACTAGCCGCGCACACTCAAGCCGTCCTTTTGGGGTAACTGGCATATCGTCCAGACGGGCTATGCAGCGACTGCAGGGGTTGATCATGGTGAGCCGTACACGCTACACCACCATCGCGGCCGCGGAGGTTATCAGCTTTGTTCTCAGATAACCAAAGTATCCAGTCAGCTACCGTCCCTAAAGCGATACTGGAGCTCAATTCGGCCACGAATGCCCATGCGCTAGAATTGCGACAAGCGATTCAGTGACGAACTACCGGTAGCGTTGTCGGCCATGTGATCATTGGCCCCAGGATTTGAGAACAAAGGCTAACCCTCGAACGATATTGACAGCGCATGTCGACCCCCTAAGCTGTCGCGCCATGAACAGGAGACATTGTCATGACTAATCCGCTGAGCAGCTTGAATCATGGGTTGAGTGAAGAACTCACCATGCTGCGTGAAACAACACGCCAGTTTGTGGAGAAAGAGCTCGCCCCCATTGCGGATGCAGTGGACCGGGACAACGACTTCCCGCATCACCTGTGGCAAAAAATGGGTGATATTGGCCTTTTGGGTATCACGGTCGAGGAGCGTTATGGTGGCTCTGCCATGGGTTACCTCGCGCATATCATTGTGCTCGAGGAAATCAGCAGAGCATCGGCCTCAGTCGGCTTGTCTTATGGCGCACATTCCAATCTGTGTCTGAATCAAATCCAAAGAAATGGATCGGAGCGTCAGAAGGACAAATACCTGCCCGATTTGTGCTCGGGCAAAAAAGTGGGTGCATTGGCCATGAGTGAGCCTAACGCTGGCTCGGACGTTGTCAGCATGAAGCTACGCGCAGACCTCAACGGCGATCACTACGTGCTCAACGGCAGTAAAATGTGGATCACCAACGGGCCTGATGCAGATACCTACGTGATTTACGCTAAAACAGCGCCTGACGCGGGCTCTCGTGGGATCACCGCATTCATCGTCGAACGCGACTTCCCAGGCTTCACACAGGGCAAAAAGCTCGACAAATTGGGTATGCGCGGCTCGAATACGGCGGAGCTTATATTCACGGACTGCCCCGTCCCGGTCGAAAATGTTCTTGGCGAAGTGAACGCCGGCGTCGCCGTATTGATGTCCGGACTCGATTACGAGCGCGCGGTTCTGTCGGCCGGCCCAGTCGGCATTATGCAAGCCTGTCTGGACGCCGTTGTTCCCTATGTCCACGAGCGGAAGCAATTTGACCAGCCCATCGGCGAGTTTCAGCTCATTCAAGGCAAGTTGGCCGACATGTATGCATCGACAGCCGCCTGCCGGGCCTATCTGTATGAGGTGGGTCGCGCACTCGATCGCGGAGAGGACAGTCGCAAGGATGCGGCGGCCGTGATTCTNTACACAGCTGAAGCGGCGACNAAGTCCGCACTGGATGCCATTCAGATTCTAGGCGGCAANGGCTACACGATGGACTACCCAACAGGAAGATATCTTCGAGACGCCAAGCTTTACGAAATTGGTGCGGGCACCTCAGAGGTGAGGCGTATGCTCATCGGGCGGGAGATTTTCCAAGAGACTGCGTAAGGGCCTCAGCTAGCCCCCTCAAAAGGGGGATTGCCGCAGCGCGGCACGACCTCTACCCTTTGCACTATTGATGCGTGAATGTCGTGAGCGCACAGATAACTGGGGGAATACCATGGGTGGTAACACTCGCTGGACCAAGCTCAATTGGGAAGACCCATTTGAGCTGGACGCACAACTCACTGATACACAGCGAATGGTGCAGGCCTCGGCGCGCGAATACGCGCAAGCCGAGCTTGCTCCAAGAGTCACATCAGCCTTTGCGACTGAGCGCATGGACGCTGAGATTTTCCGTGAAATGGGCAACGTGGGACTACTGGGATCGACCATCTCGGGTTACGGATGCCCCGGCGTAGATTATGTCTGCTATGGACTGGTTGCGCGTGAAATCGAGCGTGTCGATTCAGGGTACCGATCCATGATGAGCGTGCAGTCCTCACTGGTTATGTATCCGATTTATGCGTACGGCACCGAGGCACAGCGGGAAAAGTACCTTCCGGGCCTTGCCACAGGTGAGCTGATTGGCTGTTTCGGGCTCACCGAGCCTGATCACGGTTCAGATCCTGGCGGAATGAAAACCCGTGCTACCGCTGTCGACGGTGGTTATCGTCTGACCGGTTCCAAAATGTGGATCAGCAACAGTCCGATAGCCGATGTGTTCGTGGTTTGGGCCAAAACCGATGACGGGATCATCCGGGGCTTCATTCTNNAGAAAGGTATGGAAGGTCTNAGTGCGCCAAAAATCGAGGGCAAGCTGGCACTTCGAGCCTCTATTACCGGCGAAATCGTCATGGACGACGTGTTTGTTCCCGCTGAAAACCACCTACCCAACGTCGAGGGTTTGAAGGGGCCCTTTGGGTGTCTGAATAATGCGCGCTATGGCATTGCCTGGGGTGCACTGGGTGCAGCAGAGTCGTGCTGGCAAACCGCTCGACAATACACGCTGGATCGTCAGCAATTCGATGTCCCCCTGGCAAGTAAGCAATTGATCCAGCTCAAGCTGGCTAACATGCAGACGGAGATCGGCATTGGCCTGCAAGCCTGTCATAGAGCTGGCGTCCTGATGAGTGACGGCGCGATATCGCCAGACCTTATCAGTCTGATTAAGCGTAATTCCTGTGGCAAAGCACTCCANATCGCCCGAGACGCCAGAGACATGCTGGGCGGTAACGGTATCTCCGGTGATTTTCCTGTCATAAGACACATGCTTAACCTCGAAGTTGTGAATACCTACGAAGGCACACACGACGTTCATGCGTTAATATTGGGCCGCAGCCAAACTGGTATATCCGCATTCTAAGGAGTTGTTGTGTCGCCCACAGACGTGTCTGCCATCGACGATGTCAGAATCGATGGTATTAATGACCTCGTTGCACCGAACGAAATTATGGCTCGTTACCCCGCATCTGAGGCGGCGACCGCACTCATCAGATCAACGCGGGGTAAGATCGCGGACATCATGCGCGGTGCTGATGAGCGGCTACTCGTTGTCATCGGTCCCTGTTCCATTCACGATGCCGATGCCGCTCTGGATTACGCGACCCGACTCATGGGGGTTCGTGAGCAGTACGCAGACACGCTTGAAATCGTCATGCGCACCTATTTTGAAAAGCCACGAACGAGTTTGGNCTGGAAGGGCTACATCAACGATCCTCATATCGATGGCAGCTTCAAGATTAACGAAGGCCTGGCTCTAGCCAGAGAATTGCTACTGTCAATTAATGAAATGGGGATGCCNACAGCGGGTGAGTTCCTNGATACNATCACACCACAGTACGTTGCCGACCTCATGTCATGGGGTGCTATTGGCGCCCGTACNACCGAAAGTCAGAACCATCGACAGCTCGCCTCGGGCCTCTCCTGCCCCGTCGGGTTTAAAAATGGCACTGAAGGCAATGTGCAAATCGCGGTCGATGCAATCCGCGCCGCCGGTGCAAGTCATCACTTCCTGTCAGTCACCAAGACAGGCAGCGCAGCGATTGTTAAAACAGCCGGAAATAACGACTGCCACCTCATTCTGCGAGGTGGACTTAAACCAAATTATGATGCCGCGAGCGTTCGTGAGGCTGAACTCCTCCTGGAAAATGCAGGGTTGAACACCGGTCTGATGGTCGATTGTAGCCATGCCAACAGCCAGAAAGATCATGCAAAGCAGATTGGTGTCTGCCAAAGCATCGTTGATCAACGGCGTTCGGGTTCGTCCTGCATTAGGGGCGTGATGATCGAGAGCCATCTTGTAGGGGGCAGTCAGGCCATCGCGGAACCCAAAGATCTTATCTATGGCAAAAGCATCACCGACGCCTGCCTNGGCTGGGCAGATAGTGAGATGCTTTTAGAAGCCTTGGCCACGGGATAAAAACACGTTGCANCAGCGACCNCCCTGGTTCAGGCATCACCATCNAGTCAGGTAAGCTAGAAAACCCTTTCACCTAGGAGATGTTGTGTCCCCGACAGACNTTGCGGCTATCGATGACGTCCGAATCGACAGTATCGACAGCCTTATTGCCCCCAGTGACGTTATGGCCCGCTACCCCGTGTCAGACTCTACATCTGCACTGATCAGATCAACACGGACAAAGGTCGCTGACATCATGCGGGGTNACGACGNGCGATTATTGGTGGTAATCGGCCCCTGCTCCATCCACGATGCTGATGCTGNTCTGGACTACGCTGGACGACTNGTGCGTCTGCGCAGACGCTATGCCGATTCACTCGAAATAGTCATGAGANCGTATTTCGAAAAGCCCAGAACNANCTTGGGNTGGAAAGGCTACATCAACGACCCTTACCTTGATGGGAGCTTTAGAATNAATGAGGGNTTGGCGCGCGCCCGCGAGCTGTTGCTGAAGATCAACGACTTGGGTTTGCCTACGGCCGGAGAACTTTTGGACGCCGTCTCACCGCAGTATGTGGCGGACTTGATGTCATGGGGAGCCATTGGTGCCCGAACGACGGAATCTCAAAANCATCGCCAGTTTGCGTCCGGGGTNTCCTGCCCCATNGGATTTAAAAACGGGACTGAAGGCAATGTTCAGATCGCCGTCGATGCCATTCGGGCCGCCGCGGCGAGCCACCACTTCTTGTCAGTGACCAAGACCGGTGCTGCGGNCATCGTAAAAACGACGGGCAATCCTGACTGCCANCTNATTTTACGNGGCGGCCTGAAACCAAACTATGACGCAGCCAGTGTGCGCGAGGCTCAACTNCTATTGGAAAATGTGGGCTTGGACACTGGGCTCATGGTGGACTGCAGTCATGCAAACAGTCAGAAAAATCATGCACAGCAAATTGGTGTCTGCCAGAGTATTATCGAGCAGCGCCGGATCGAAGGGTGTCCTATTCGAGGCGTTATGATCGAGAGTCATCTCGTCGGTGGCAACCAATCCATTGCCGCACCCGAAAAACTCGTCTANGGCAAAAGTATCACCGATGCTTGCCTGGGTTGGGCGGACAGCGAGATGCTCCTGGACGCGCTTGCTAACGGTTAATACCCNNNTGCCNAAGTGACTCGCTAGGCAAAGTCGGGAGCAGCAATGGGNCCGTCATTCTCGTCCGACTCGATAAGTTCGATGATCGGTTGATTGAAGCCCCGCTTCAGCCCTGCCAACGAACCGCGATTTTTCCCCATCATGGGGGCTGCCGTAGCCAAGCCNAGCGCTTCNAGGTCCTCTAACGTNGCGACCCCATCAATAATNTCTAACTCCAGCGCCCTATCGGCCGTTACGCGTTCGCCNGTGANCAGGCACGCTCTTATCGCTTTCGGACTCAATTTACTGCACACCAGCTCGTTCATCCGNACCGTCAGGGTCATGTTGAGATCAACCTCTGGCAAACAGAAAAACCCCCGGTCAGAGCGCATTACGCTGTAGTCAGAGGCCANCACAATCATGGCACCCAGACCGAAGGCATGGCCCGTTACCAGAGAAACAACTGGGAAAGGTGCGTCTAGCAAGCGCGCTAGCACCCGCATACANAGCTCGGTGAACTGCTTATCGCCACTGGCCATGAGGTAATCAAGATCGAGTCCTTGACTAAAATTCTTGCCTTCTCCCAAGAGCAACAAAATTTGGCAGTCATCGTCCGCAATCGCAGCGGTAATAGCATCATCAAACTGACCCAAAGTTTCTGGATTGAAGCGGCCTTCGCCTGCAAACACGTGTCGGTGGATAGTCGGCATCGTACGTCTCTTGAAATGACAATATGGTCGCAAATACTACAGGATTCAGGAGGTAATGAGATAAACTATTGCTCGAATTAGAACTAACCTCGCCTGGATCTCACATGACTAAACTTGATCAACTTGCATCAATGAGCACGGTNGTTGCTGACACTGGAGATATCGACGCCATCGCGCAACTCAAGCCCGTCGATGCNACGACGAACCCGTCGCTACTCCTCAAAGCCGCTGGCCTGGCGCGCTTTGATAATGATGTGAGTGCGTTAAAGGGATCCCAGGACGCCGCCGATGAATTCGCTGTTCGCGTCGGCTCTCAAATTGTTCAGTTGGTACCNGGTGTCATTAGCACAGAGGTGGACGCACGATTGTCCTTCGATACTGATCGAACCATCGCCAAAGCCGAAAGCCTGATCGATCGGTACGCAAAGCTCGGTGTCGACGCGAGTCGAGTGCTTATCAAGATTGCATCCACTTGGGAGGGTATTCGTGCGGCAGCAGAACTTGAGAAACGCGGTATCCACTGCAACCTCACCCTGCTCTTTGGTTTTGAGCAGGCCCGCGCTTGCGCCGATGCTGGCGTCTTCCTAATTTCCCCTTTCGTGGGACGCATTACCGATTGGTATAAAGCAAACACTGACATCAGCATCGAAAGTCCGGAGCAAGACCCGGGGGTCCAGTCTGTCCGCCGTATTTATGCGCACTACAAGACCCACGGGTACGAAACTGTTGTAATGGGCGCCAGTTTCCGCAATNCGGGACAAATTGAAGCGTTNGCTGGTTGTGATCGTCTGACGATCGCACCCGACTTACTCAACGAGCTGAGTCAAAGCGACGGCGATCTGCCACGAGCTTTGGTGAGTCCTACTGATCGTGTCGAGCCCCAGGCACCCATCGGGGAATCGGACTTTCGGTTTGAACACAACGAAAGTGCCATGGCCAGCGAAAAACTTGCTGATGGCATACGCCGNTTTGTCGTGGACCAGAGAAAACTCGAAGCCGCCCTGCTCTAAACGTTTCGGACACCCAGGGGCCCCTTTAGGTCTCGGTAGCATAAAAAAAGCGCCCTCCGGCGCTTTTTTTATCTCATAACAGTCAGCTTCTATTCGAAGTTAGCAGCGCGCTTTTCAAAATAGGCAGCAACCGCTTCAAGCTGATTGGGCTTGTAGATGATGTCTGTCTGTTCGACAGATTCAGCGAGTAGGAGCTCGGCATCCGTGGCATCCCCCATGAGGTTCGAAATGCGCTTTGCTGCCCGGATTGCCTCCGGGTTTTTACCCGCAATCTCATGCGCAAGGGCCATAGCGCGACTGAGCGGATCCTCATTCACTTCGGTAGCAAAACCAAATTGCTGGGCGTCTGTGCCCGAAAACATTTCGTTGGTATACACGAGCCGGCGAAGAACATCGTCGCGTACATTACCCCGCCACAGTGGATAGCCCGACATGTCTGGCACCAATCCCCAACGCATTTCCATGACGGCGCAACGCGTCTCGGGATGGATGATTTTGATATCCGAGCCCGCCATGAGCTGCATGCCACCACCNAAACACACACCATGCACGGCTGAAATCACGGGAACCGATAGCTTCCGCCAGCCCCATCCCAGATGCTGTACCCCGTTAGCCTCGCCGTGTGTCCGAGGCACAAGATCGGTTGGCGCATTATCACTCAGCCCAAAACTGCCGAGATCCAGACCTGCGCAAAATGCCTTTCCCTCACCACTCAAGACAATGACTCGAATGCTACTGTCATCTGCGAGCTCGGCGAGCGCCGCTGTTATGCCCTCGAACATGGCTGGATCAAGTGCGTTCATCTTGTCGGGCCTATTCAAACGGGCGTGACACACACCCCCTTCGGTAGACATCAATACTCGGTCGTTCATTNTCAAGCTCTCGTTAACTGATTTGGCCAAAGCATAGCGACCTCATCTCAACGCGGCAATCTCGCAGCCTCGTTGGGGCCGGGAGAGCGGCTTAACGCTCGCGAAGTAGCACACGATAGGCCATCAAAAGTACATTGCATTGGCCTGCCCACGGCGTTACTGTTTTTGCTCAATCAAACAATAACGAGGCCATCATGAACTCGATCGCAGAAATTAATCCCTCCATCGCCGAATCCATTGAGCAAGCCGAGGCGATTCGCACCTCGATGCAGATGAAGCTAGATGAGATGCGACGCGCCTACCACAAGGCACCGTACCCAAGCTGTGAAGAGCGTAAGCATGACCTCAAACAGCTAAAAAGACTCATCGGTGAAAACACTGACGCAATCTCAAAGGCGATCTCATTGGATTACGGGCACCGCTCCGAACACGAAACGATGTTTGCCGAATTTATTGGCACCGGCGGGTCCATCGATGACATTGTCAAAAACCTGCGAAAGTGGATGAAAGAAGAGAAGCGTCATATCGATGCAACGATGTTCCCATTTGCAAAAAACACCGTAAAAGCACAACCGCTTGGCGTGATGGGTCTGATCGTTCCCTGGAACTTCCCGGTCTTTCTGGCTGTTTCTCAAATTGCAATCGCCTTTGCTGCAGGCAATCGCGCGATGGTCAAGATGTCGGAAAACAGTCGTCACCTGACCCGATTACTCAAGGAGCTGTCACCCAATTACCTGCCCGAAGACAAGCTGTTCTTCATTGAGGAGACCGGTGGCGTTGGCATCGAGTTTTCAAAACTCGCCTTTGATCTCATTATTTTCACTGGCTCTGGCGCAACCGGTAAAAAGGTGATGGCGTCCGCGGCAGAAAACTTGACCCCAGTTATCCTAGAGCTGGGCGGCAAATCCCCTGCCATCATTGATCCCGACTACGATCTAGCCAAAGCGGTCGAGCGCATCATGTTTGCGAAGCAGTTCAATGCTGGGCAAATCTGCGTGAATGTTGACTACGTGATGGTGCACAAATCACAGCTAGACGAATTCATTGAGTTGTGTGGCTACTGGCTGAAAGCCAATGTGCCAACGATCGACAGTGATGACTACACATCCATGATCGATCAGCGCGCCTACGATCGAATGATGGCGACGCTTGAGGACGCAAAGAGTTACGGTGCAAAGATCATCAATCCGACCGGTGAAGAACCCAATCCACACACACGCAAGGTTCCGGTGCAGTTGGTGGTCGATACGTCTCCCGAGATGATCATCCGAAACCGTGAAACCTTTGGCCCCCTGTTGATGATTATGACGTACGAGACGCCGGAGGATGTGATTGAACACGTAAACTCTGGCGACAGACCGCTGGCAATGTACCCCTTTACCCGTAATAAGAAGTTGTCGGAGCTTTACATCAACCACATCATGTCAGGCGGTGTGTCGATCAACGATGCGCTGTTGCACGTGTCACAGCATGACCTGCCCTTCGGCGGGGTCGGTGGCAGTGGGATGGGGCACTACCATGGTAAAGAGGGCTTCAACTCGTGCTCGAAAATGCGCCCGGTATTCCACCAGGCCAACTTCACAATGAACAAGTATCTGGCCCCACCTTACACAGGCTGGAAAGATAAAGTTTATCGTGCGCTGACGAAAAAGAGTTTGAAGTAAGTTACGCGCGAGAGATAAAGCGAGATACAAAAAAGGCCCCATCGGGGCCTTTTTTATTCACTTACGTATGTGCTCTACCAGAATGCGGCATAGATCAGAACAAGGACAAGCGCTACCGCGATAGCCGCGACGTTGAAGCCCTGCGTTGTACCGAACTGGATATCACTGAGTAGCACTGGCTGACCCGCCTCGGGCTCTCGAGTCAGCTTTGCAACCAAAACACCCAGAACAGTGTTGGCGAGGAAAACGAGCCATATCCTTAAAACAAAGGGCATATCCGGCATCATCACCTTGAGTGCCAGACTTGCGACAACCGAGCCAATCAGAACGGCATAGGCACTGGCTTCATTGGCTTTCTCATAGAAGAAGCCGAGCAGGAAGATCGTCACCACGCCCGGGGCAATAAAGCCGGTGTATTCCTGAATGGTTTGAAAGGCGCTCTCCATACCACCCAAAAACGGTCTAGCAAGCACAAGAGCAATCAACATGGCGGCGAATGCGACGACCCGTCCAACCATCACATAATGCGACTCATCACGGTCGGTACCCACGTACTGCCGGTAGATATCCATGGTGAAGATGGTGGCAATCGAGTTCATCATCGATGCCAGCGATGACACTATCGCCGCTATCAAAGCCGCAAACACAAGGCCGCGTAAGCCAGCAGGTGCCAGTTTCATCAACTCGCCATAGGTGCGGTCTGATTTGTCATTGAGAACCTCCGCGGC
>NZIH01000055.1 GCA_002691565.1 Halieaceae bacterium | reverse complement strand
CAGAAGCTCCATGCGAAGCGGAAGAAGATGGTAGGGATCTGCTTTGGCCACCAGATTATCGCCAAAGCGCTTGGTGGCGAGGTGTCAAAGTCCGATAAGGGTTGGGGTGTCGGCATTCATACCTATGATCTGGATAACGCGCCCTTTGCCGGCGCAGACGATGGGCAGTTAAAGCTCGTGGTGTCGCATCAGGATCAGGTGCACGAACTTCCACCCGGCGCACGCAATGTTGTGTCCAATGCACACTGTGAGAATGCAGGGTTTGTCATCGGNGATCACATATTTACCCTTCAGGGACATCCCGAGTTCATCGACGAATACTCCGAGGTAATCATGGCACTTCGTTACGACATGATTGGCGCGGATCGTGTCGCGGAGGGGCGGGCATCGTTACAACAACACGATCACGAGGGTGACCGCGTGGCGAGCTGGATGCTGAGCTTCCTAGCGAGTTAGGCCAATAATTGAGCAGTGATTAGGACCTGGCTGGGGAGCGACTAGGGGTCACCATNTTCCAGTGTTGTCCATTGACACCCACGGCTCCTGTGCCGGTAGNGCCTCTCCTTCCTGTAAAAGCTCAATCGAAATGCCGTCAGGTGATTTTACAAAGGCCATTCGCCCGTCACGTGGCGGCCGGTTAATGACCACGCCCGCGTCATAAAGNTTCTGACAAGTCTCGTAAATATTGTCCACCCGATAGGCAAGGTGGCCAAAGTTTCTGCCACCATCATAGTCCTCGGGGTCCCAGTTGTAGGTAATTTCAACTAACGGACTTTGCGCCGCTTCCGCGTGGTCGGCGTCACCGGGTGCCGCAAGAAAGACGAGGGTAAAACGCCCTTGCTCGCTGTCGTAGCGGCGCACTTCCATTAAGCCTAGCTGGTCGACAAAAAATGCCAACGTAGCATCGAGGTCACTGGCTCTAATCATGGTGTGTAAGTAGCGCATTGCGAGCGACCTCGAAAGAGTGGGTTAGGGCACCTATTAATTTACCGTATTCACGCCAACACGCGAGCAATAGTTTGAAAATCCTCTTACACTGTCGCGCTCCCGAAAGAACGCGCTCCCCAAAAGGGCGCGCTCCTGTAAAAAACAAGAGAGTCGTGTTCATGTGGTTTCGTAACGCCCGCCCCTACAAGCTTCCCGGACGTCTTGGCATTGATGCCAGCGAGTTGTCGCAGCGATTATCAAGACGCCCTTTTCAACCTTGCCGTCCGAGTCAGCCTGTCTCGAGTGGATGGGTGCCCGCGCTATCGGATGACGCGAGCGATTATGTCCACAAATCAGGCGACTACTGGTTGATTCGGCTTCAGCGCGAAGAGCGGTTGTTGCCGGCATCGGTGATTCGAAGCGAAGTGAATGCCCGCATTCAGGAAATTCAAGCCGGTCAGGGTCGACGTGTAAAGCGCAAAGAGCGCCTAGACATCGTCGATGAGGTCACACAGGACTTGATGCCGCGTGCGTTTACCAAATTGCAGTATCTCGAGGCACTGATTAACGACCGCGAAGGCTGGGTTTGGGTGAATACCGCCAGTGCGGCACGCGCGGAAGAGCTGCTGTCGCTGCTGCGTGAAGGTCTAGGCAATCTGCCCGTCGTTATTCCCGATACCCAAAAATCGCCTGTGATCGTGATGAGCCAGTGGCTACTCAACGGTGGTTTACCCGACGGGATGAGCTTGGGGGGCGATGTCGATCTGGAAGATCCTCAGGAGGAGGGTGGCGTGGTTCGTGCGCGCGGCATGTACCTTGAGTCGGACGACATTAGGCGGCATATCGAATCGGGCAAACAGGTGGTTCGCTTGGCACTGTCATGGCAAGACCAGATCGACTTTGTGGTGGATAAGGACCTGAGCATTCGACGGATTCGGTTTAGCGATGAACTGAAAGGTATCAATGAGGAGCTACACGAAGATGTCCTAGCCCGTCGAGATGCTGATTGTCTCCTTATGGGCGAGACTTTGAGCACGCTTCAAAGGGCTATCGCGAAAACCTTTGGTGGAATTTCGGAATGACCGATCGACCTGAGCCTGGCACCTATGTGCACTATAAAAACGGTAAGCGCTACGAGGTCATTGATGTGGTCAGGCACTCGGAAACTGAGGAGTGGATGGTGTTATACCGCGCCGAATATGGCGACTTTGGTCTTTGGGTAAGGCCCCTGACGATGTTTATGGAAACGGTTGAAGTGGATGGTCAACAGATCAGACGTTTTAGGCCGGTCTGACGTCTCACGCACTCCCTAGAAGACGTGAGCCCATAGTGTTCTCGGCTGACCCACTGTCTCCATACAGTGTGATGTTGGCAGCCTCGGGTCTAAGCACCTTGAGAGAGGTATTGGTTCGTTCCTTGAGGCCTGCAATTAGCTTTCCATTTCTGGCGTTCATATTCTTACTCTGAAGCGCTAGATCGTTAAGCTCTGTTACCAGGTTAAGGGCTCTCTCACGTAACCCGTTGACAAGAGTAGGGTGAGCTTCCAGTTGCTCTCTAAGTGAGTCACGTAATCCGAGCGACTCTCGATAACTTCGAGATTTTAGGTGCGCTGCGATTGCATTCTGCTTGGCGGCCACCGCTTGCTCTAGGCGTTCCGGGTCATTACCCATCAGCGCCTCGTGCTCTATGTCTAGCATATCAAGCACTTGAATCAGCGTACCAAGCTCTGCGTCCAGCGCCGCAACAAGCATTTGCGGTTCAGTCGCGTGGCTATCAGCGGGGATCATGACTACGCAAACTCGCCTTCGAGTGCCAGCAGCGAGTCAGCTATTTTTTGGGCGTCTATTTTATAACTGCCATTAGAAATAGCCTGTCGNATTTCATCGACCTTGCCCATATCAACTGCGCTAATCGACGCCAACTCATCTTGCAATGAGGATANCTGCTGAGCGGCCGCAGAGAACTCGACGGAGTCACTGATCGCACGCGAAGAACTGTTAACGGATTCGGAAGACGTGTCTGACGACTTGTCCTTGCGCTCCGTCTCTATTCTCCCGCCCGACCGGATACCCGAAATGTCGGTGGTGCTCATTGTCGTTCTCCTAGGCACGTAATTTGNTCCAGTATCATATTATCACCTTTATTAGCGGAGGAAACCGCCAAAACTTTAGCCATTGCGAAAGGCATTCGCGTTGCGTTGATCATCGTATTAATACCTCTCCCTCGGGGGTCACTTCACCTTCGACGCGTTTATTTGAGCTTTGGTTTTGAACCCAAAGCCGATCTCCGGCCCTTGCGTTAGCTAGTGCTTTGCCCTTCATAGTGACTATAAGACCGCCTGCCCTCGAGGTGATGTTTACAGATTGACCTCTGCTGATCAGTTGTGGTGCTTTTAGGTCGCTTTGCCGTAGTGGCTCGTTCGCGATTAAATTTCGGACAGCAATTTTTCCTATTATTTGTCTNGTGTCTAAAACAACACCTCGTAAGTCCGTATCAATTTCCATCTCCTGAAAGACGACATCACCCTCACCGATTGGCTCGGACCGGTTTATTGGTAAGGTTAAGACAGGGATGCTCGCAAATGAGGTAACACGTCCCCGCAGATATATGGTCCATGGCTCAGGGGTCTCGCAACGCATTCCAATGGTAACCCGCCCCAACACCGATTGATTACGGTCCTTCAAGACCCTGACAGGCTCAACGCACTCTGGAAGGCTCACGCGTTGGTCTAGCGGAAATACTTCCACATGGATAGACTGTAGGCCTCTCGAACGCGCCTGTTCCTCTAGCGCAGCAGCTGCAATCCCACCCAGTTCGCTATGAGATTGCTCCGCTGCTGATGTACTTGTGTAAGTTGCTACGTGAATAAGGGTGATCGCTACCAGCCACTTAATCATGATGCCTCCGTCATTTTATTGGCGAACATGCCGTCAATAGGAATGCAGCAATAAAGATGCCAATTTTTCCATTCAGGTGGAAAGTGGCCATTATTATGCTTCTTCAGTCTCCACTTTTCGCGATCAGTGCAACCCGGCAAGCCTTGCCGCAATCCTTGCCGCTTGCCGTGTCAAAAAATACCGGCAACACGACTTTTGAATTGCAACTTGTTGTTTTTATTGAAATAAAAAAGTTGGCACGCCTTTTGTATGTATCAAGTCGAAAATGAATCANACGGCGCAATTATGGCGGCAAATGGAATAGACAAGGCGTTAGGTATCTCGCCACAGGTTTTGGCTCTGCGGATGCAGCGNATGAATNTNCTNACCGCAAANATCGCNAATGCCGANACGCCNAANTANAAGGCGAGAGATATCGACTTTCGNNCNGCGATGGCGAGTGCTACTGCATCGCAAGCTCGAATGGATACGACTAAGCCNGGNCACATTGCTTTCTCGGGTNCCACCGAGCAGCCCCAGGTTCAGTACAGGAGACCNTTACAGGAATCCACGAATGGTAACACCGTAGACGCGCAGTCGGANCATGCNGCGTTTATGGAGAACGCGATGCGGTANCAAGCCAGCATTCAGCTGCTNGATAACCGCATTAATGGNATTAAGAAAGCCATCAAGGGAGAGCCCTAATGAGTTTATTTGATGCGATGGACATTGCGGGAACATCTTTAAGTGCACAGACAGTGCGCCTGAATTCGATCGCCTCAAATATGGCGAATGCAAATACCGTTTCGTCGACCCCAGAGGAAACTTATCGCGCTCGTACACCGCTCTTTAAGGCCGTGTTGGAAGCGCAGTTTGGCGACGATGCGTCAAAGATGGGTGTGCAAGTGGATCGAATTGAAGAAATCGGTGGAGAACCTAGGGCTGAGTTTAACCCAGGGCACCCACTGGCTGACGAGGAAGGCTACATCTACCGACCCAACATCGACGTTGCCACCGAAATGGTAAACATGATGCAGGCGTCGCGGTCCTTTCAAAACTCTATCGAAGCCATTAATACGGCAAAGCAGCTTGCGATGCGCACGCTGACATTAGGTAAGTGAGGACTTAGAAATGTTGAGCACTGGTGGTATCGACAGCTTTGCAGCACTTAACCCTAGGCAGGGGTCTGACTCGCGAGCTAGAGGCGTCGAAGACATGGGATCTCAGGANTTTCTGGCGCTGATGATTGCGCAGATGGAGAACCAAGATCCGACACAGCCGATGGATCANTTGGCGTTCATGAGTCAGCTCGCTCAATTCGGCACAGTATCAGGTGTCCAGGAGNTGAATCTTGCNATGGCGGATTTGGCGACCAGCGTTACAGGCAGTCAGGCGATTCAGGCTTCTAATCTNATTGGGCGTAGCGTCGCCACAGAATCAAACAACGGTCATCTCGCAATTGCGGGCAATGACGANGCGGGCNATACGGTGCTTGCGATGCGCGCCTCTGTTGANGTTGGCCCCGGAGCAAGCGGTGGTCGTTTTTATGTCCACAACGTCCAAGGTGACGTCGTGTTCTCGGGCAACTTACCACCACGCAGTGGCGTCATTCCCGTTGTATGGGATGGCATTGATTCGGACGGNAATCAGTTGCCTCCNGGCCAGTACCAAATTTCAGCTGAAGCCAACATNGGCAACGGCACCCGCGAAGCNAGGGTTTACGGTCACGANCGAGTTGTCTCGGTAGCGATCGGAGCTGGCAANGCAATCACATTAAATCTCGCCAGCGGNCGCTCGATTGATGCCAGCGACGCGAGAGAAATTTTTTAATCACCCNTAGGAGAGTGNCGNATGTCTTTTANTACTTCGATATCAGGTCTAGACGCAGCNCAAGAGCGNATGGCGGTCATCAGCAANAATATTGTTAACGCGGGCACTGTTGGCTTTAAGAAGGGAGAAGCTCAGTTCGGCGATCTCTACTCTTCTGCATTGCAGGATACGGGCGCGGCCGCGGGTACCGGTGTCGAACTGACGCGAATCCGNTCTGACTTTACGCAGGGAGAGTTNCAGTTCACTTCAAGTGCACTNGANCTTGCGATCGATGGNTCAGGNCTNTTTTTGCTTNNAGCNGCCGANGGNACAAACGAATACACGCGNGCTGGNTCATTTCAGTCNGACAACAANGGGTTCATCGTGANTGAATCGGGCNTTCGTGTTCAGGGTTATCAGGCGGANGNNNATGGCGGGTTNTTGCCNACCCTGGGAGACCTGNGAGTCGANACGGGGCTGCTTAATCAGAAGCAAACTGGCAACGTTAACTTTGCNGGNAACATCGACTCTCGGGGGGGTATTCCGGAGAACGCTTTTTCAATCGACGATCCAACATCGTTCAATAGCACGAGCACGACAACCATTTATGACAGCGCAGGTAACGCGCAAGAACTTGCGCTTTACTTTGTTCGCGACCCAATTGCTGCAGAGACGTTTACTGTTTACGCCGCAATTGATGATGAAGTTTTACCCGGCACGACTGACTTGGTTTTTGATGCGGCCGGTCTTTTGGCTCCAGACTCCGCCACCGAGTTGGCAATTGTCGGCTATCAGCCTGACGACGCATTAGCGATGGACATTGCTATCGACCTTTCAGGTGTCAATAACTTCGGTACACAGAGCACCACCTTGGATTTTTCACAGGATGGATACCCCGCCGGCGAGCTCTTATCTTTTGCTTTTGATGACACCGGTAGATTGATTTCGACTTACACGAATGGTCAGCAACGGGCTCAGGGCCAAGTTGCTCTCGCGACTTTCGTGAATCCAGAGTCACTTCAGCCGATGGGTGGTAATGGTTTTGCTCAGACAGATGAGTCTGGTGAGCCCGTTATAGGGGCACCGGGGAGTGGCGCTCGTGGATCAATTCGTGCTTCAGCGCTTGAGTTGGCAAACGTCGATATTACCTCTGAGCTGCTCGCACTGATCGAAGCGCAGCGCAATTTTCAGTCGAACGCACAGTCGATTCAGGCGCTAAACGAAGCGTCGACGTCGATTCTGCAGCTTTAATCGACACTAATTCGAGTACTTAGTCATGCAATCGATATTTCAAACCATCGCAGAAGCTAATCGACAAATAGATTCAGCTCAATCGGTGGTAAGCAATAACCTTGCGAATACAGGGACAACGGCTTTTAAAGCTGACCTCTACGCAGCTCAGGTGAAGTATCGCGGCGACTTCAATGTCGACGCCAGCGCTTTGCCAAATGCGAGAGACAGTGTTGTGGATCTGAGTAGTGGAAACATCTCGTTCACCGGCCGTGATCTTGATATTGCGATCAACGGTTCGGGTTGGATGCAGGTTCTGACACCTGGCGGTGAGGAGGTCCTGAGTCGCCGAGGCGATTTACGAGTCGACTTAGACGGCCGCTTGGTTGATGGCGTGGGTCGTCAGGTTATGTCTGAGACAGGTCCCGTGGCTATTCAGCCCGATGCAACATCTATCGCTATTGGCAGCGACGGAACCATCTCTTTTGCACCTCCCGGTAATGCGGGTGCGGCGCGAATTGCCCTCGGCAGAATCATGCTAGTAAACCCAGACCCGGCTGATCTTACAAAGGGGTTGGATGGAGAAATAAGAATTGCGGCGGGTGCTGATGCAGTCCCAGCCACAGGAACTCAGGTTGTCGCAGGGGCTCTAGAGAGCTCAAACGTCAACCCGATAAGCGCGATGGTCGAAATGATCTCGCTGTCACGGGCCTTTGAGGCTCAAAGCAAAACCTTGAAATCAGCAGACGAGATGAACGAATCCAGTGCATCTCTGATGCGAGTTCAAGCAGGTTAATACGACCATCATTCATTAAATAGGAGAAAGTCATGCCTTTATCTATCAATACAAACATCGCCTCGTTGACTGCTCAACGCGCCATGTTGAACACGGGTCGTGAACTGGAGACTGCCTTCGAGCGCTTGTCGACAGGGAAACGAGTTAATACTGCTGTAGATGATGCCGCAGGTCTCGCAATTGCAGAGCGCCTTACCGGTCGAATCAATGGCCTAAATCAAGCTATCCGAAATGCCAGTGACGGTGTGTCGGTAGTGCAGATCGCCGAAGGCGCGCAGGACGAAGTTACTACGATCATTCAGCGACTGCGGGACCTAGCAGTTCAAGGCGCGAATAGCTCACTAAGTGCCACGGAGCGTGGGTTCTTGGAGACAGAGTCTGACAAGTTACTCGAGTCATTGACTCAGGCAGCAGGCATGGCGGAGTTTTCTGGCAACGAGTTGCTGCTCAATGACACGGGCGCCGACAATGCAGATGGCGACGATATTGCATTTTCGGGTGTGTTCCAGGTCGGTCCTAATGAGGGAGACACGGTCACTATTGAAACTGTGCGTTGCCATCCTGATTCCCTTTTTGATTCTGGGAAAAAGGAGGTCGTAACGTTCGAGGTGTCTGATGCAAACGCGTTGGCCATGAATAATTCGACTATCGCCATAAATCTGGCTGGCACAAGCGTTAACCTCGTTCTTGCAGACGGTGATGATACCGTTGCGGAAATCGTCACAAAGCTGAACGCTTCGGCTGATGGAACACTTGCGGCATACACTTATGCAGCTGACGGAAATAAGATCACTGCAACCAAGGATGCAGTCGGTGCTGTAGCCAATACGGGTAACACGATCACTATGGCGAACTCCACAGTGTTGACCGGCGACGTTACGACCCAGGGATCTGCAGCGAATGCGACCGCAGACGCAATTCTTGACTTTTCAACTCAAGCAGGTTGTCAGGACGCGATCACGACGATTCAGAATGCCTATGACAAGGTAGCCAAGAATCGTGCGCAGCTCGGTGCTGTTCAGGCGCAGATGGAGTCGACAATTCGTAACTTGGCTAACGTTGTAGAGAATACAACTGCGGCGCGTTCACGAATTCAGGACGCTGACTTTGCAGCCGAAACTGCTGCTCTGACTCGTGCTCAGATGCTCCAGCAGGCAGCAACCTCAATCCTGGCTCAGGCAAACGCACAACCCCAGTCAGTACTGGAACTGATTCGTAACTAATCCTACGGATAGTGGGATTTACGAATGATGTTCACGGTTAGATAACTGATTAGGAGTTGGTATGTCACAGTCATTGTGGATTGCAAAAACGGGCCTTGATGCCCAACAGACAAAGATGGCAACGATCTCCAATAATTTGGCGAACGTTGGGACAAATGGCTTCAAGCGAGGACGCGCGATTTTTGAAGACTTGCTCTATCAAAACGTTCGCCAAGTTGGAGCCCAGTCATCCCAAGACACTGTCTTACCATCGGGTCTACAAGTGGGTACGGGTGCGCGAGTAGTTGCTACTGAGCGTCTATTTACCCAGGGTAATCTTGTCAGTACGGACAACGCCTTTGATTTGGCAATTCAAGGTCGGGGATTCTTCGAGGTCTTGATGCCTGATGGGACGCCTGCGTACACAAGAGATGGTTCGTTCCACTTAAATGATCAGGGCGTCTTAGTGACGTCAACAGGCTATCAAGTACAGCCGCCTATCACCGTTCCACAGGACGCGCTTAGTGTCACAGTGGCAGGCGATGGCACTGTATCGGTCCAACAGCCAGGGACTGCTCAGGCAACACAGATTGGTCTCATACAGCTGACCGACTTTGTTAACCCAGCTGGGCTTCAGGCTAGGGGTG
>NZIH01000054.1 GCA_002691565.1 Halieaceae bacterium | reverse complement strand
TGCTCAATGCAAGGCCGCAGGTTATACCGCACGCAAATTTGATTTCCCCGCCGATGACAATGAATTTCACTGGCACGATTTTGATTCGCTGACGTTTATTACTGCGGGTAAGTTGACTATTTTCGATGTCGAAAGCGGTGAGTCTCGGACCTGTGGTGCGGGTACGAAAATTGTTGGACGCAAAGGCGTCGTTCATCGCGAGCAGACGTCTGGATTTAGCGCCATTATTGGCTTTGCAGAGGATCCTAAAACCCTAAGTCAGCCCATTAATAAACCCCTGCCGGTAACGGTCTGAACAGCGCTGATTAGGTAGCTGAGATTTTCAGCNGACNCGCTNANNTNNGGGGGTAAGGTGGCGAATACGTTTACAACGGTTCTCGGCTANATGGGAACNAGNGTNCGGCANCGNTTGGGNGTCGAGGGTAANCTCGANTCACTCAANGANATNTTCAATTTCNTNCAGTTAGACGACCGNNTNGCGACGTCNGGNCAGCCNACTGAGGCNCANTTTNNNCTNGTNAANGAGGCNGGCTACACCACGGTNATNAATNTAGCGCCNNANAGTCACGAGAACGCCCTGGGNAATGANGATGANATNCTCGAGANNATGGGCATTCGTTACATCCATTTGCCNGTNGTGTTCACGAATCCNACCCGNGATGACTTCGAGCGCTTNATCGNTGNATTGGAATCCTNTGATGACGATCGNGTCTGGGTGCATTGTGCTGCCAACATGCGGGTTTCCGCATTTTTCTTCAAATACCGCACCGAACGACTGGGATGGTCTGCGGAGCAGGCGAAAGCTGATTTACACAAAATTTGGGAGCCTGCAAAGCTGATGGGTGTCTGGCAGGACTTCATTGACAAGGCATGATTGGTTTTGGCTCGATATTTGTGTGAATTTCNATGATNTATCAATAAAAACAATCGCTTGCAGCGCCTATTTGATAATCTACTTAGCTNTCCATAGCAGAGTCTTAAAGCTGCGTTAAGCGACGAAATGATCGGTTTTTGGGTTATTGTGATCATGAGTGATATCGCCGANTTGGCATAAGGTTGAAACACAGTCCGTTTGGCTAAGTGGCTAGACAAAGAACGACAACNTCAACACGAGTACAGAAGGGAAATCAGGCTTATGTGGTTAGTGCATCAACGATCGTTTANTTGTGGTGTTTTGTTGCTCCTTGNACTGANAGTGCAGTCAGCGTTTGCAGGCGTCGCGATAGAAGACTACGAGCGGCGACCCGACATACAAAACCGCCTACTGGAGAAGCGGCTTGATTCGTTATTACCATCCCTCATGCGTGAAACCGGTGTGGACATGTGGCTCGTCATTGCTCGTGAGTACAACGACGACCCCGTATTCCTGTCTCTTGTCCCAAAACCCCGTTTCACAGCGCGTCGCACGACGATGCTGGTGTTTTTTGACCGAGGAGACGCCGGTGTAGAGCGCTTAACTGTCAGTCGCTATCCGCTAGGCGCCATGTATGAAGCAGCGTGGGAGGGCGGTGATCTGGACGCGCAGTGGCGGCGGCTTGCCGAGGTGATAGCGGAGCGGGATCCGGAGACGATCGCCGTCAATACGAGCGATACCTGGCCTGTCGCCGATGGTATTAGCCACAGCTTGTACAGCAAGCTTGCGNCGTCACTGAGTCCCGAATTGCAAGCTCGCGTGCAGTCATCCGAGCGATTGGTCGTTCGTTGGATGGAGACTCGCACTGATGGCGAACTTGAGGTGTGGCAACGTGCGGTCGCCATTGCACGCGAGACCATCGCGAGAGCATTTAGTAGNGAAGTCATTACCCCCGGCGTCACAACCGTTGGCGACGTCTCGTGGTTCATAAGAACTCGCTTTGAGGAGGAGGGCTTAGAACCCTGGTTTCATCCGGATGTGAATCGCCAGTGGGAAGGCGCTGATTTTGGTGAGAACGCCCCGTTTCTCGGTGACGGTTCGGCGGATGGGATTATTCGACGTGGCGATGTGCTTCATACCGATGTCGGGCTCTGCTATCTCGGTTTATGTACCGATACTCAGGAGATGGGTTATGTCCTCAAGCTAGGTGAGTCAGAGCCGCCCCAAGGCTTGGTAGAGGCCATGCGCACTGGCAACCGTTGGCAAGACGCGTTGACGGCAGAGTTTGTCACGGGCCGGACAGGNAACAAGATTCTTGCTGCAGCACAAGACAGCCTGAAGAAATTNGGCATTCAACACGCCATCTATACGCANCCATTGGGTGTCTATGGGCATGCCCCTGGCCCCACCATAGGCATGTGGGANAATCAGGGACCAACTATTGGACGCGGAGACTGGCCTCTGTATCCGATGACCGGNTATGCCATTGAAGGCAATGTCGTGGTTAGGGTTCCCGAGTGGAATAACCAGCGTGTACAAATGAAACTTGAGCAGAGTGCGCTATTTGATGGAAATACCGTTCACTATTTGGCGGGGAGGCAAAAAGCACTTCATATTGTAGGGTTTTAAAATCGCACGCTATTGCCAACTTGAGTGAGGTACTACAGCAAGTGTTGATCNATCCGGTCAAAAATATCCCCTCTACNGACAAAATCTTCGTTTCGATTGCTTGTTTTTGCGATCCTGATGTTGTGGATACGGTAAAGGATTGTCTTGACAAGGCGGGCAGTCCTGCTCGCATAGAGATAGGGGTTTGCCTTCAGGCCACGCCAAACGATACTTCTTACGACGCGCTGAACGAGGTTGCACGAGTAACGGTAGATCGTATCGATGTCACCGAGGCTCGGGGGCCNATTTATGCGCGAGCGCGGTGCGAAGCATTGATGACCGACGCTGATTACTTCTTGCAAATCGATTGTCACTCACGTTTTTTTCCCGACTGGGACGAGATCTTGCTTCAAGAGTTCGCNAAAGCCTCGGAGCTCACTGACAACGCTGTCCTATCGCACTATCCAATCAACATTAAAAATATGGCGTCTTCCGATCACCTCGATCGCATCGGCCACGTGAATCGTTATCGATATATCGAAGCGGATGCCATTAAGAGTCACGGCTCATTGATCAAGTTGCCAGAGGTGCCGGCTACGTCGCTCGGTATAAGCGCTGCGATGCTGTTTATGCGGGCAAAAGATCGTAGACGTTTTCCTTACGACCCGGAACTTGATTTCGGCTTACATGCTGCAGAGCAAGTGTTGTACGCCGTGCGCCTCTGGACTCATGGCTTTGACATCTTTTGTCCTACACAGCACGCGCTCGCAACAGACTACGAGGGATCGCGTGATCGAATTCCCGACGANGTCAAACGTANCAGNAATGCAAATCGCGCAGGCTGGCCTGAAGCCACGTGGTCGAAGGTGAAATACTTGCTGGGTTTAGACGATATTGAGCAGGTCGATCCCGTCTACGGCGATTCTCTTGACGACAGTGTGGCGCGCTTTGGTGTCGGAGATGAGCGGTCGCTGCGAGCTTACTATGACTTTGCAGGGATAAATGACGATCTAAAGCGCGTCTTCCCAAACTATCGTTACGCTGAAGATTAATTGGGTATCAAACTGTTGAGTGTCAAGCCCGCGACGTTTCGCTTCACTTTAAAGCGATATCGCTCGCTATCTTCTTTTTCGTTGGCCTCGGCCTCACCAAAAAAGAAGCTGATGATGACGTAGCGATTCCCTGAGCCGATCTCATTGACCTGATGGAANAGCGATCCGGGAAAAATGACAGCGCCGTATTTGGGAACGCTCAGAACCTGTGAGTTGTATTCCGGGAAGGCAATGCCACCCCCTTCATAATCATCGTTCAAAACTAAGGTCATCGCGTAGCGGCGATGTAGGTGAGGAAAGATTGTGTCGCGATGCTTCCCGAACTTACCGCTGTTCTCTCCTGCATATTTGCATATTTTGTAGGTCTCGCGATGGCTAATTTCAGAGTAAAAAACCTTTTCAATCTCGGGTAACACGGACTTACTCAATTTGTCGTCGAGACGTTGNTCCAAATCGGCCGACGGGTGGATATGGAGTCGTCGTTTGAAATCTTTGTCCGCGACAAATCCTTCGTTCTGGTGNGCGTCGATATACGCTATGAGATCTTCAGCGAGTGCCTCATCGATNGCATTATTGATGACTAACACNGGAGCGGGTGACTCATTATTGGGTAAACTAAAGCCNGCTAGCTCCTCCTGCAGTTCCTCAAGGGTCTGCGCGTCAACGAAATCAACAATCTTCAGATTGGCGTCGGTGACGAAAGCACTGATAGGCGCAAGCTCGTGTTGAAAGAGGTTACAAAACTCGGCAGAGTGGAACCACCGGCTATGGACAATGTCCATCAGCGAAGGGGTGAACACAAAGTGTCTGAAAGGCAGGCGTAATTGCAACGCTCGTGTGGTCAGTTCTAGATGACTATCTTTAAGAAATAACAGTATATTGGGCTCACCCGCCTTTCCTTGAACGTCGAAAACTCGCTCGCTAGTGTTTATGTAGGCATAGGGAACGTAATCGCCAGTCGACATTCGAGTGCTATATTCGAGCATAGGGTCTTTAGCAGGCGTTATTAGCTTCATGTCCCAAGTTTAAGCATAGAGCCAACATAAATTAATAAAAATATTGGAGTGATTGCGATGATTCCAGCAAGTGAGACATTTAAGGGCACGTGGCCTTTCAAACCCCATTTCACTTATGCAGCAGGGTTTCGTCAGCACTACGTTGATGAGGGGCCTTCCGACGGAGAGGCCATTCTTTGTCTGCACGGTGAGCCCACCTGGGGTTACCTCTACCGCAAGATGATTGGTCCCTTGTCTGAAAAGTTCAGGGTAGTCGTTCCCGACCATATGGGATTTGGAAAGTCTGAAACACCCCAGGATCGCGTTTATACACTGCAAAGCCATGTCGAAAACCTTGAGCAATTCGTTGCCGATCTCGACCTCTCAGATATCACGATCGTCTGTCAGGACTGGGGTGGTCCTATCGCGGGTGCCTTTACTGCGAGAAACCCCGGTCTTGTTAAACGACTGTTCCTAGCGAATACCGTGCTCGGTTACGGCGGTGGTCAGTCGGCAGGTGGAAAAACGCCCTGGTTTCAATGGATTGAAAAGCACGAAGAGGCAGGCACACTAAACGGGATATTGGGGGAGTTGGGCAGCACCGTACTGTCGGTAATGAAAATTATCGGCTTTCAAAATACGGCGGCGGTAGACGATACATGGATCGAAGCTTACTCCGCCCCCTTTCCCGACCGTGAAAGTTGCATCGGGGCAATCAACTTTCCGCTGGATGTGCACTACGGTCGCTTCTTGCCGTTTGTTTTCGAGACCATGGCAACGGGCGATATAGCAGCGCTCAAATCCAAACCGGCGATGTTGGTATCAGGTGATAAGGACTTTGGTATCGCACCTGATCATGCCATTAGTGATTTTAGAGGACTGTTTCCCGATGCATCTGTTGTTGAGATGTCTGGCGTGGGGCATTTCTGCCAGGAAGATATCCCCGACGAGCTCGTTCAATTTATCTCTGATTTTATTCGGGATAACCCATAGCCCCGGCTAAGTCAAAGCGCCGCTGAAAACCCACAAACCGGCTAAGCCGAGCATGGTCGCTGCCACGCGATTAGCATTCATAAGGCCTTGAGCACCGGCTAAACGCGTTGCCAGCCATTGTCCGCCCGTTGCGTAGGCCGTCATGGCAATGAACTCGGTGCTGAGCATGATGATGAGCATGGTGACGAACTGCGGGTAGAGCTCAGCGTCGCTTTGAACGAAGCCCGGAAGGAGTGCCATCAGAAAGGCCCAACCCTTGGGGTTGCTTACAGCTGTCACATAGCCCAGTAATACGAGTGCACCGGCGTGAGTTTCATCGAGTTTACGTGCTTTGAGGTCGTCTGGTGTTTCGTTGAATAGGCGAACGGCTAGGTAAGCCAAGTATGCGCCGCCAACGAATGAAATGATCTGAAAATAAAGAGGATCACGCGTCAGTAGCCAGCCTAAACTCCAAAACGTGGCACCGAACACTGTCGCAACACCGCTGAGTTCGCCCAACATCATCCACAAGGCGCGCTTATATCCAATAGAGAGACCCAACGTGAACGCGAGTGTCATGCAGAGACCCGGGGTAAAGGACACGGACGCAATAGTGGGTATGAATAAAATGATGAGATCTGGGGACATGAGAGCCTCGTGCTGCGGGTGCCGGATCATATCAGGATTTGTGTCTCTGTCTGCCGCCCTGTAATTTCGTGGGACCATGCGACGAAATTAATGGGGTAGGGGAATGATGAGAGTTCAAGTCGGGGTGTTGTTTGGCCTTGTTGCGATGAGCTTGGGGGTGGTTGCCAATCCTGAGTTTTTTGACGAAGGACCCATGGCAGGAAAAGGTTATCCGTTTTCCGAATCGGTTCGCGTCGGTGATATTTTATTCATCTCCGGCCAAGTCGGTGTGGATGAGAATAATGAGTTAGTCGAGGGCGGTATTGTCGGTGAGACTCGGCAAATTATGAGTAATATCGGCGGTGCGCTTGAACGCCGAGGCCTGGGCTTCTCCGATGTGGTGAAGTGCACCGTATTTCTGGCGGATGTGGGCGAGTGGGACAAGTTCAATACCATTTACACGAGCTACTTTGAGCCGCCGTATCCCGCTCGATCGGCTCTAGGTGCCAATGGCTTGGCGTTGGGGGCTCGACTGGAAGTCGAATGCATCGCCGCTTATCCAGGCGAGTAAATCCATGTTTTTAGCAAATACTATAGGAGAGTCATCATGATAAGTGACCCGAAAGACATTGCACTGATAAGCATCGAAACCGTGCCAGACGGACTCCAACCGTTGGGTTTGGTAAGAGGCAGTACTGCTCGTTCCAGAAATATTGGGCGCGACATCACAGCCGGTTTGAAGAATTTGGTGGGTGGGGAAGTAACGTCCTATACAAAGCTTATGGCGGACGCTCGTGAAGAAGCGATCTACCGAATGCAGGAAGACGCGCTTCGGATGGGTGCAACGATGGTCGTAGGCATTCGATTCGCCTCGTCGATGGTGTCGCAGGGTATATCGGAAATGGTGGCCTGGGGTACCGCGGTTGGCCCCTCCGATGAGCTGCGCTGACGGGCATGCCTGAAATGTGGACGTTACTTATTCTGGCGGTGCTTTGCATACCCATCATTTATACGCGTCGTGGCGAGAAAAAGGCTGAGCGATTTGAGGACAGGGATAACTAGNNTCTATTGGAAGGGGTGGCTGCCTCTGTNATCACCTTGCNGCCTCGTAGGATCCTGTGTCATGTGATTTGAGTGGGTCATNTGATCGGTTCTCACNTCCGCCGACGGGCGCGTGGNAGCTNTCGAAGCGCTTTGCGAACGGCTTNNNCANCACTCATCTCACAGGGTTTTTANCTCCGATTGTGCGTTCGCGTGTTAACCTTGCGCCGTCGTGCTGAGCCAGATACATCTCAGNTCGGTTGTCGTTAAAGTTACACGGAGAGGGGCTAGTGCATGCGCGATTTGGTTAAAGAAACGTTGGAAGAGCACCAGCAGGTGGTTGCCAAGATGTCGGCTNTGGAGAGTGTTATCGCATCGGCAGGGGCATTGTGTGCCGAGGCTCTGAGACAAGGCAACCGTATCTATCTCTGTGGCAACGGCGGCTCTGCTGCTGACGCCCAGCACATCGCTGCCGAGCTCATTGGTCGATTTGTCAATGATCGACGGTCCCTACCCGCGGTTGCTTTGACAACGGATACGTCGGCCTTAACAGCAATCGGTAACGATTACGGCTACGACCACGTATTTAGTCGACAAGTCGANGGGTTGTGTGGNCCAGGTGATGTGTTGATTGCCATTTCNACCTCGGGAAATTCTGNCAACGTGCTCAGAGCGGTTGATGCGGCGCATGCCGTAGGGTCCGCAGTTATTGGCCTTTCGGGTAAATTGGGTGGTGAACTCGATGGGAAGTGCGACATTTCACTCGTCGTGCCTTCAGACGTTACCGCTCGCATACAGGAAATGCATATNGTGATTGGTCATCTGATTTGCGCGTTGATTGAAGAGCACCTGGAACTGGGTGCCCACTAATCAATGACAGCCCCCGCTGTTTTTCTCGACCGAGATGGCGTTATTAATGTCGATTCGGGCTATGTCGGGCATTGGGACAGTTTTGTTTTTCTTCCTGGAGCCGTCGATGCGATGCGCACGCTTTGCGANGCCGGCTATGTCTTGGTAATCGTTACNAATCAATCGGGTATTGGTCGAGGCTTTTACANTGAGGAGGACTTCCATCTTTTGACTGCGCAGATGCGCGAAGCGCTCAGCGAGCAGGGTGTTTCAGTCGCAGGCGTCTACTTTTGCCCTCATCTGCCGGAGGCCACCCTGCCTCAGTATCGGAAAGTCTGCGATTGCAGAAAACCAAGCCCCGGATTGATTCATCGAGCGGTACACGACCTCAAGATTGATCTAGAGCGCAGCGCCATGGTGGGAGACAAAGCCTCTGATATGCAGGCTGCCCTGGCCGCAGGTATTTCTCGCAGATATCAGGTTGTCAGCGGTGCACCCTATGAGGGCTGCGTTGCAGTGACTGACCTATCAGCGGCTTGCGNAGCGCTTCTGACAGNCAATTAAAATTCGTAACCTAATATTTCGACATCGCGNGCAAATGCTTTGCNCACGAGGGNTTGTGTTTCTGGCGTGTAATAGTCTCGATACGCTAGGCGGTCGTCTGCTTTACGTCGGTGTGGAAGCTCAATTCTGTCGATNCCGATGCGTTTACAGCATTGGTCAAAATCCTGCTGAAGTGTTTCGTAATGTCCAATGAAGTCGACGATCACGTTACCNTTNAAGTCCACAAGGTAGTCGCTCTGNGGTGTGATTGAGGTATCGATGTGGTACTGCCACTCGCGAGCAGGGTCGAACTTTCGGCGAAGGAATTCCTCAAATGTCTCATTGGGTTTNAGNAGATGAGGCCGTTCTCGCNGTATGTGGTGATAAGAGCTGACCTGAAGGTCCCAAGGATTTCGNACGAACGCGAATTTGAAAAGAGACGCATAAAAGTCACGCGGTAACATCTCCTTGGCCGCAATCGCCTTAGCGTGCCTCGGAAGCTTTATTCCCACTTCGTGATTCACTAGCCCACTGAGTTTACTGGCGACCCATATCGGCGCGTAGTAGGGGTCGCGCCACCGATGCTTTTGAAGCGCAGCACGGATACTCGTCCCACCCGTCTTCGCGATATGTACGAAAAGGAACTTTTTTTGATGAGATAACAGCATGACGCGATGAAACACTCTCGATATCAGGTACGCAAGTTAAATTGTTGATTTTTGGCTATTTTACAACCCTCAGCTGGAGTTCGATAGGCGATTTGGTTACTCTCCGAGAACTCTNGGGAGCCCGACATTCACGATAAANACCGTAATTAGAGCNACTGAATGCCACAGCAAAACCTAATTCCTGCACCTCTCATGTGGGTGTTTTTGTTTTTCTCACTCGCCGTGAGTGTGGCAACGCGTCAACTCATNTGGTTGATGGTGGTCGTTAGCCTGTTAACCCTTATTACCAATCGCCAGGNAGTCTTATCGACGCCGGGCATGAAAAAAGCTGCGATGCTATTTGGGTGTATCGCCATTCCTGGCCTTATCAGTCTGCTGTTTTCGGTCAATCTGGATCGCGGCATTTCAGCAGTCTTCAGGTTTGCGGCCTACGCGTTAGCGGCGTGGGTTGTTCTCAGTGTGAAGATCGAAGAGGGTGATGCGAAGCGCATTATGTCATTCCTCGGTATTTTATTAGTCGCCTGGGCTGTAGATGGCTTCGTACAGTTGCTTACCGGTATAAGCCTGCTTGGCGACCCTCTGGTGGAAATCGGCGAGGAAGGTGCCATTGTTACAGGCTCACTTCAGTTAGGTTACGGGGCTACGCTCGCTATTCTTTCCCCGTTCTTTTTAGAAGCCCTGAGGCGGGCGGGTGGCATGGGCGTGGGGATCCTCTCGCTACCGGTGTACGCGGCAATTGTCATGAGTGGGCACCAATCATCAGCCGTATTGGCCCTCATTGGTCTCGCGGGTTGGGCAATGCTTGCCCTTCGCAACAAAGAAGTCGGGGCNAAAAGACAAGTCACTGGGTTCGTTATCTCAGCCATTATTGGACTACTTCTCGGTGTTTATTTGTCTGTGGTGACGGGGCAGGTAAGCACGTTCGCAGAGGCACCTGAACGGTANCAGTCATTCCTNTATCAGTCTCAGTTATGGGANCTTTCCTGGCAGGCGTTCAAGGAGCACTGGCTNACCGGTGTCGGTATGCGAGGGTTTGGTACCTATGCGCTTGGGACTGATGCGATGTCNANNACTGGGTTGGCCGAAACNTGGCACTCACACCTCAANCTGCTTGAAGTTATTTCAGAGACCGGATTGATTGGTCTTATGGGTTACGGTCTTCTTCTGCGATGGCTCTGGGNCTATGTTCAGGATCAACGAATGCACGTNGCGGTGGCCGGATTAACNGCTATGCTTGCAGTGTTTCCNTTGGGTACCGCGGTTGGGATGTATTCTTATATTGGGGGNAACCTGATATTTCTTACCTTTACGTTANTGATTGCGCTGGATAGAGACTGCCCGCAAAAGTCTTCNACNTCAGCGTTGTAGTCAGTTTTTGAGACGATGACTGTTTCAGAGCCCAANCGTGTTTTGATCATCCGGCTGAGTGCNATTGGTGATGTTGTCTTNGCATCGCCCTTGGTTGCTGCATGCCGCAAACGGNACCCGANCANCGAGATCGACTGGCTAGCTGAAGGTGTCGTNCGNCCGCTTCTGACGGAATTGCCGGGCCTTNCTCAGGTNGTTTTGTGGCCTCGCCAGGAATGGCAAGACCTGTGGCGGGNAAAACGCATTTTTGCTTTGTTACGTGCCGTGATGGCGTTCCGACAAAAACTCCGGGAGCGCAACTATGATCTGGTTATCGATGCCCAAGGTTTGGTCAAAAGTGCATTTTTGTCCTGGTTAACGGGCAGCCCCCAACGTATCGGTTTCAAGTCAAAGGAGCCCAATGGGGTATTCCTGACGCAACGGTTCGACAAGAGCATCACACCGAGAATCAGCTCTGAGTATCTCGCGCTTGCCGACACCTTGGGATGGGATACATCGAACTTCGAGATGGTACTGGGCCTGTCAGAATTGGATAACAAGCGATCGATTGATATCGCACCGCAGGAAGCCTATGTGGTCATAGCACCCTTCACGACACGCCCACAAAAACATTGGACCCACGGGCATTGGAGAGCCCTCATCGAGCAACTTGTTAACGCGGGACACCGAGTAGCCTGTTTGGGTGGCCCAGCGGATCGGGAAGAGGCGGCTACCTTGCTAGAGGGTCTGACAGTAATGAACTGGGTGGGCGCTTATCCATTGGGCGTCAGCGCGGGTCTCGTAAAACAATCCTCCGGCGTCATTGGTGTCGATACAGGGTTGACGCACATGGGTATCGCCGTGGGCGTTCCCACGGTTGCACTGTTTGGATCTACCTGCCCGTATCTCGAGACGGGTCGCGATAAAGTCAGAGTTATTTATCATGAGCTAGAGTGCGCGCCGTGTAGGCGAAGTCCTACATGTGGGGGGCGTTTTGACTGTATGGTAGGTATTACAGCTGAAGAGGCCCTGAGCGCCTTCAATGAATTGGTTTAGAGGCCATTAGGCTTCTGATCAGAAAACCGCGAGAGTGAGATCGGATGAGCAAGCTTCTAAAATTCAGTGACGCCAAAGTACTGGTCATTGGTGATGTCATGCTCGATCGCTTCTGGCACGGTGCGACCACGCGAATCAGCCCTGAGGCGCCGGTCCCCGTTGTCAAGGTTGCCGGTGTGGATGACAGACCTGGCGGAGCGGGAAATGTTGCTATTAACCTCGCGGCTCTGGGTGTTGAGACGACGTTGTCAGGTCTAGTTGGGGATGACGAGTACGCGAAGCAACTTCGTTTAGCTGTCGAAGCGCAGGGTGTCCGGTGGTCAGTGATGCCTTGTCCCGCAGATACGATTGTTAAGTTGCGGGTGCTTAGCCGAAACCAGCAATTGATTCGAATGGATTTTGAGGCGCCACTGGACGAGTTTGCTGACGAATCATTTCTTCAGTATGCGAGTAATTTAATTGCCGAGCATGATGTCGTGCTTCTCAGTGATTATGCGAAAGGCACTTTGACGAATATCGAGGCGCTCATTAGCGCCTGTAGGGCCTTAAATACGCCGGTTTTGGTCGACCCGAAGGGCACTGATTTCTCTCGATATGCGGGAGCCACGCTGATCACGCCAAATCTGTCCGAATTTGAGGCAGTTGTCGGTGCGTGCCAGCAGGATGATGCGTTAATTAGCGAGCACGCTCGAGGTTTGTGTAAGACGCATGACTTTGAAGCCGTGTTGATCACTCGAAGTGAACGTGGCATGACCCTTCAATCGGCAGAGGGAGAGCCGCTTCACTTGCCTGCGTTGGCGCGCGAGGTATTCGATGTCACGGGCGCTGGAGACACGGTCATTTCTGCCATGGCAGCGGGTCTTGCCAGTGAAGATAGTTTGGAGAATTCAACGCGACTTGCCAACGTTGCCGCGGGACTGGTCGTTGGTAAGGTAGGTACCGCGACGGTAACGCGTGAGGAACTTGAGGGGGCGCTGTCACAACACACGGGTGATGCCACCGACGGTTTACCGTCGATAGGCGTCGTGACCGAAGATGAGGCGCTTATAGCTGTGGCTAGCATGAAAGCCGAAGGCAAGCGGGTTGTGATGACGAATGGCTGTTTTGATTTGTTACACCCGGGCCATGTTAGCTATTTGAGTCAGGCAGCAGAGCTCGCAGATGTGTTGATCGTGGCAGTCAACGACGATGCCTCTGTGGCCCGTTTGAAAGGCCCCGACAGGCCTATTAATGGTATTGAGTCTCGGATGTCGGTGCTCGCTGGTCTTCGCGCCGTAAGTTATGTCGTACCGTTCTCCGAGGACACACCTGCACGCCTGATTTCGGCGATCTCACCTGACGTGCTGGTAAAAGGCGGCGACTACGCCGTAGCGGACATAGCCGGACACGAGCATGTGCTGGCAAGCGGCGGTGACGTTGTCATCCTCGATTTCGTCGAGGGCTTCTCCACCACCGCAACTATCGAGCGCATGAACGCCGATAGTTAGGGGCTGAGCCTTACCGGTTAATATAAGCGCGACCCATTCCCGCGTCTTCAGGCAGGTAGCGCTGCAGAAGCTTGCTTTGACGATTTTCCATCGACATGACTTCACCTTCGATGACGACGCGTGTTGCATAGCTGGTGACTTCAAGCGGATCGCCGCTCCAAACCACGAGGTCAGCTGAATTGCCCACAGCCAAAGCACGGTTTCTTCCACCGAACACCTTGGCCGGAGTGATTGTCATTGCTTGGAGTGCCAAGTCATAGTCCATGCCATAGGCGACAGCCGTACCGGCACCTTGACGGATTTTCCGTGCGTTGTGGGTTTCATCGCTTGTGAACATAACCGTGACGCCTGCGTTGCTCAGCAATGCTGCGTTATCCAAGCGCGAGCCAAGCGAATCGAAATCTGCTGGAAGGTTGTCCAAACCATTAACCATGACTGCAATATCCGAGTCAGCAAGCTCCTGAGCCATCATCCAGGCCTCGCGAGCGCCTACGATTACAGCACTAATGTCGTGCTCCGTAGCAAACTCAATTACCTGTTTGATATCGGCGGCGCGATTCGCGGAAAACACGAAAATGCCGTCAGATTTGAGTCGCTTTAGAACATTACGACCCGCGAGGGTGAGATACTCCTGCTCGCTTGCGCGTCCCTTCAGATCGGCCATGGCCCCATCAAGCAACATCCAGTGCGCGGCTCTTGAACCGCCAACCTTTCGTGAAGAGTAGCCGTCCACATCGATAAACACGGTATCACTTCCGGAGAAACTGTCAAAACCGCCATTAAAATCAACCAGCGAACCAACCCCCGCAATGGAATATTGACCGCCTGTTGCTGCCAGCAGGCTATACCCAAAACCCTCTGTTCGAGTAATGCTATGGAGACTAGTGAGAGGGGAGTAAGCCCGTCGAATATCAAACTCAACATGGAGCTTACCCAGAGGTGTCTCGCTAACTGAGCTGTCCACCGACTCCCTCACGGCGTTGACCTCGACCAGGCCAGTCGTGGTCGCTCCGGCAAACATAGCGGGTGTGATGATGGCACCGCCGGCGTCGAGGACGCGATCCGCATCGCTCGACAAATCAGTACCGATAGCGGTGATTTCTCCATCTTCTATGAGAATGTCGGTATTTTGAAGCGTCCCCATGCTACCCATGGTCATGACGGTCGCATTGTCGATTCGCAGGCTCTCAGCGCTAGCGCCGACCCCCTGTAAACCCATAGCAAGCGCTACCAATACAGTCATTTTTTTCATCGTGAAACCTCCAGAAGCTGGCCCAGTTCAAAGTCTGATACGGGTTGTTTTGTCGGATCATCGCGGTTGTAACGCTCGACACCATCAATAAAGACCTGATTGGCCTTCGCGTAGACACTGAACGGGTTACCGTTCCAGATGACCACGTCAGCCATGAGTCCTGTTGTTAAACTGCCAGTCTGATCGTCGATACCGAGTGATTTCGCGGCGTTCGAGGTAATCCATTTGATGGCCCGCTCAGGAGGAATATTCATGCCTGCTTTGTTGCCACGGCTCATCGCCTTGGCGGCTTCCTGATTCAGGCGTTGGATGCCCTCATCGGAGTCGGAGTGAACGACCGAGCAACTGCCCTCAGGTCTATCCACCAGCGCAATGTTTTCCTGAATGCCGTCGTAGGCCTCCATCTTGAATCCCCACCAATCGGCCCAAAGTGCGCCACAGACCCCGTTTTCTGCCAGTTCACTGGAAATTTTGTAGGCCTCTACGCCGTGATGGAAAGTCCCAACGGTGTAGTTGAATTCCTTGGCGAGATCCAAGATGGTCATCATTTCATCGGCGCGGTAGCAGTGCATATGAATGATGATGTCGCCATTAAGCACGCCCGCAAGTGTTTCTAACTCGAGGTCGCGCTTAGGCTTTTTAGCTTCTATTTTTTCCTCGTCGGATAAAGCGGCGTACTTCGCATGTTCATCTCGGTAATCAGTGGCCTTAATCCAGGCTGCACGGTAACCCGCAATGTTGCCCATTCGAGTGGATGGGCCGCTACCTTTTCGGCCATACACACGTTTTGGGTTCTCACCACAGGCCATCTTTAGCCCATAGGGCGCGCCAGGGAACTTCATGCCCTGATAGGTGACTGAAGCGACGTTCTTGAGGGTGACACCTCGACCGCCAAACAGGTTTGCCGATCCTGGCAGAATCTGCATGGCTGTAATGCCACCAGCAAGCGCACGGCCAAACCCAGGATCCTGTGGCCAAACGCTGTGTTCGGCCCAAACTTCGGCCGTCACCGGCGCGGTCGCCTCATTACCATCGGAGTGCGCATCGACACCGGGCGACGGATAAACGCCAAGGTGTGAATGCACATCGATGATACCGGGTGTTACCCACGCGCCATCGACATCGATGACACGAGTATCTTCGCTCAGGGTTTTAGGTTGCTCACCCACAGAGACAATTCTGCCGTCGACAAAATAGAGACTCGCCGACTCAAGTTTTTGGCCGGTCCCCGTGAGCACAGTGGCGTTCGTAATGATTGTTGGCGTATGGCTTGGCGCTTGATAAGTGGACGGAAACGGAGTGTCTGCGGTGCTCGTGGAGGCTAAAAGCGATGTTGCTAGGAAGGTGCCTGCAAAGCGCCTGAATCGGTGCAAGAGCTTCATATAAATTACCCAAGATTTTCGATCAGTGGACGATAGATCCTAAACACCGATTTGCCAACTACCTAAGGCGGTATGACAGGCGATAATGTCGCGGTAGAGTGGGGCTCATGAGTCAGCGTTAAGGGAGATGCCGATATGAGACGGTTTGTAGATTTATCAATTTTTTTGGAGAACGACGTTATTAGCGATCCGCCACCTATGCGTCCCAAGATTGACTACATCCGGCACGATACAGGCGCTGCACAAATGGCAGACTTTTTTGAAGGACTCGATAAAAGCGAGTTGCCTGATAACGAAGGCTGGGCCATCGAGATGGTGCAGCTGTGCACGCATAACGGAACCCATTTGGATGCTCCTTATCACTATCACAGCACTATGAATGACAAGCTGGGAGGTGCTGAGCGCGCCATTACCATTGATGAGGTCCCGCTTGAGTGGTGTTTTCAACCCGGCATCAAGCTTGATTTCCGCGACAAGCCAGACGGCTACGTCGTTACGGCTAAGGACGTTGAGGGAGAATTAGCGCGTATTGGCGTAACACTAGAGCCGCTCAACATTGTTCTGGTAAATACCTCAGCGGGTAAGCGTTATGGGAGCGAGGACTATGTTAACGCGGGTGCAGGGATGGGCTACGAGGCAACCATGTACCTTCTTGAACGCGGTGTTCGTGTGACGGGCACCGATGCCTGGAGCTGGGATGCGCCCTTTTCCTACACCGCTGAGCGCTACGCTGCTGACAAAGACGCCAGTATTATCTGGGAAGGGCACAAGGCGGGTCGTGATATCGGCTATTGTCACCTAGAGAAAATGCACAACCTCGAGGCACTACCGGACAGCGGCTTTACCGTCAGTTGTTTCCCGCACAAGGTCCGAGGTGGTTCAGCGGGTTGGACCCGCGCTGTCGCTATTATCGACGAGGACTAACTCGCTTTTTTGATCACCTCGTAGGCATCGAGTGCCCCCTGACGTGCTGTTTTGTGGTCAACAATGGGCATAGGGTAGTTTCCCCCGAGCTCAACACCGGCGCTCGCGAGTGTTAGCGACGGCGCCTCCCAAGGCGCGTGAACGAACTTCTTGGGAAGCTCTGCGAGTTCAGGGCACCATCGACGAACATACTCNCCATCAGGGTCAAACTTCTNNCCTTGAGCAATAGGGTTAAAGATCCTGAAGTAGGGNGCCGCATCGGCACCTGACCCTGCCACCCACTGCCAGCTACAGGCATTGGATGCGATGTCTGCGTCNAGGAGGCAGTCCCAGAACCAGCGCTCTCCTTCNAGCCAGTGGACAAGGAGATGCTTGGTAAGAAACGANGCTACAATCATTCGCACGCGGTTNTGCATGAAGCCGGTCTGCCAGAGCTCACGCATGCCCGCATCAACAATAGGATAGCCAGTTTGACCCTGCTGCCACGCCGTCAAGTGAGCGACGCTGTTGTCCCAGGGAAAGGCTGCGAATTGACCTTTGAATGGGGCGTTTGGCATGTTGTCAAAGAGNTCAATGAGTTGGTAACAGAACTCACGCCANCCAATCTCAGCCAGNAATTTGTCGATNGCCGAGCTCCANTGAGGNGCNGAGAGCTTCCGCTGTTGTGCAGCCGCCCAGACCTGACGNGGGGATATCTCACCGAATTTGAGATGGGGGGAGAGCCTCGATGTGTNTCGCTTTGCTGGTTGATCCCGACCTTCTGAGTAATGCTCTACCGGGGCTTCTAAGAACGTATCCAACGCCTGCTGCGCACCGTCCTCGCCTGGATTCCAGAGNACATCCCAACCGTTGGCCCAGTCCGGGNTNCCTTCTTGCGCGCTGGGTTGAAGTTTCCAGTCCAGTAGTGAGTCGGTTGCGGAANCGGTAACGGCCCATGAGATCNTCGGTAATGGGACGGGCATGGCCGTGGGCANCTTGTTGGCCGCTCGCCAGAACGGNGTGAANACCTTAAATAAGGTGCCGGAGCCTGTCAGTACNGATCCGGGCTCATGNAACAGCGTGCCCGGATAACGTTTCACTTCAACGTCTTTATGNCCAAACACGTCGTTGATCGAGGCTTCAAGTCCCGCCGACCANGGTTGATATTGTCGGGAGAAATAAATCGCATCCGCTTGAACACTCTCTTGAAGTTCAAGTAGTACNTCCACCGTGTTTCCGCGCCGATAAATGAGACGACCGCCGAGCGAATCGATGGATGCTGACAGCGACGCCAAACTCTCGTGCAGCCACCACTGGCTTGCGCCGCCNAACCCCCAATCTCCCGCCACCTGCTCGTCGTAGATGAATACCGGTAGGACATCACCACGCTGCGCCGCAGCAGTCAGAGCGGGGTGGTCNTGGAGTCTTAGGTCCTGTCTGAACAGTAAAATAGTAGTGCTCACGCGGATTTGCTCTTTTGAGAAGGGATAATTTGATCGATGGCGGAAACGAGGCGGTTCATGGCTGACTGTTCGATTTTGAGGGTCGCCATGTCATCGGCTCGGGTTTCACCCTCATTGACGATAACGATGGGGATGCGCAATTTTTCGGCCATGCGACAAAAGCGAAACCCTGAATAGACCTGAAGCGAACTTCCGACGACCAAAAGACCACCAGAACGCGATAGTGAGTCAGCGCATTGATCAACGCGCGACCGTGGTACGGTACCGCCAAAGAAAACAACGTCGGGCATNACGACTCCGGAGCAGGTTTTGCACTGGGGGACCGTTGTTCGCTCAACATAGGTATCCGGCACATCGGCATCACCGTCGGGCCGTGCAAGGTGTGTGTAGTCGCCGACGAAGGGGTTGGCCTGCAATAGCCGCGCTTGAAAGCTTTGGCGGGATTCCTTTTCGCCGCAGTTCAAGCAGATTACTTGATCGAGTCGCCCGTGCAGATCGACCACGTGTTGAGATCTCGCCTTTTGATGCAATCGGTCTACATTTTGTGTGATCAACAGATCGATTNTGCCNGCGCGCTCCAAATCCGCCAGTGCGTAATGTGCCGCATTNGGGCGAGCACGATCTACACCAACCCAGCCCACCATAGACCGCGCCCAGTAGCGCTGTCGTTTCGACTCGAGCTCGACAAATTCTCTGTGTTGNATAGGGTCAACACGCAACCACCGNCCCGNNCGATCTCGGTACGTCGGAATGCCCGAGTTAGCGCTNACGCCCGCGCCGGTAAGCACGGTCCACCGCTCTATGCGGTGCAACCATGTGGACAAAGATTCAACCGTTTGATGCATTGGACGTATACGTTAGCTACTGTGTTTCGGTTGGCAATAAAANCCAAAGGATAAGGCGACGATGAAGGTATTTGTTACAGGCGGTACGGGCCTAATTGGACGCGCCTTGGTCAAGCGGCTNNTCGNGGATNGNCACGACCTAACCGTNCTGACGCGNCAGTCCCTCAAGAGNACTGGCGCCATCACATACATCAATGCGATAGACGATCTGGACATGCGTCAGGACATCGTTATCAATCTTGCCGGTGTGGGCTTAGCTGACCGACGATGGTCGTCAACCTACAAGACAGAGATACGGTCTAGCCGAATCGACCTAACCAAGGCGCTGGTGACGCGTCTTCGAAGCACTGGCCTGCCGGATTTGTTTATCAGTGGCAGCGCCATTGGCATCTACGGTCAGAGTGCAGAGCATACGTTCAGCGAGAATGACCCGGTGGGTACCGGTTTTTCGGCNGAACTGTGTCGTGATTGGGAAGCCAGTGCCGGTGAACTCGATGANCAAGATACNCGNTGCGTANTGCTCCGAACGGGCGTCGTANTGGATGATNCTCTTGGTGCCTACCCACAAATGACGCAGTCGTTCAGGTTTGGTTTGGCGTCATGGATGGGGCNGGGAGANCACTGGCTTAGCTGGATCCATCTGACGGATATGGTGGGCGCCNTTATTCACTGCATTGNNCATCCGGAGGTGTCCGGACCCGTTAACATGNCGGCNCCTAACCCNGTCACCCATCGAACGTTTGCGGACGAAGTGCGCAGTGTAACAACCACAATAATGGGTATTGGCATGCCCGGGTGGTTGATGCGTCTTATGTTGGGTGAGATGGCCGATGAACTACTTCTAACGGGCCAGCGAGTCGTTCCCTCTAAGTTACTGTCGGCGGGCTATCAATTCCAGTTCGGCGCATTGAGCGACGCGGTAGCCGATCTAGAGCGCTGACATCACCAGGTACCACTTTGGCGATAGTCATCGAATGCATCTTGGACATCAATGTGGCCTTTGAGCTTCTTGAGTGCTGAGCGCTCGAGCTGCCGAACCCATTCACGACTTACCCCTAATTTGTCAGCAATCTCAGCTCGGGTGAGTGGTGGCCCGTTCTGGAGGCCCCATCGCGCTAGTACAACCTGTTGCTCATTTGATTCGAGGCGCCCGATGGCATGATCCAAAAAATTTCCAAGTGACGCCTGCTCAGCACTGTCACTCGCTTCGCCAAAGGTTTCTCCAACCAGCCCGTCGACCAGTGTTTCATCGTCTTCGTCGTACTTTGGTGCGTCGAGAGATACCGTCAGGTTACGCAACTGCAGTAGCTCGCGTGCTTTGTCCGGGGCCATACCAGCGTTAGCTGCAATGGTGTCAGCATCTGCCTCGTGCCCGGTACGCGCTTGCTCGGCGTAACGCTCTTTGTAGAGACGCCCAATTTGCTCCTGCACGTGCGTCGGGAAGCGAATCAACGTGCCGGCATCACCTACGTATCGCCTAACGGCTTGCGTGATCCAGTTGAAACAGTAGGTACTGAAGCGGAACCCTTTTTCGTATTCGAACTTTTCTGCCGCACGAATCAGTCCTAGCGTTCCCTCCTGAACGAGATCCAGGTAGCCCACACCACGACCCTTGTAGCGAGACGCGATTGAGTAGACCAGGCGCAGATTGTGCATGACGAGACGGTCTCGAGCCTCGGTGTACGTTCGCAGCTGTTTTTTGAGGGCGCCCAGCAAACCATGGTCGAGTGCAAACGATGGCACCGGGGTCTGCCAGTGACGCTGCCAGTGCCCAATGGCGTCCGCTACGGTGTCCGCAAACTGGCCTCCAGCGCGTCGCAGAATCGCGACCGCAATACCAATCGTGAGGCTCGCCGGTAGCTCTAACGCCTTGACATGCTTGAGCCGCGCAGCGCTAGATTTCAATTCGGCGAGCTTCTTGGCAGCGTTCCGCGATTGATCGGCATGAGATCCATCAGTGAAGAGCGCAGCCAGCTCGCGACGCAATACAAAATGTAAGTCTCGGTTTGGGAAGCGTTGAATTTGTGGGGGATTCTCCAAACACTCACGACAAAACTGCGCCAGGTACTGACTGAGTTCGTCGTTGTCAGCGATGAGTGCGTAAATCTCCCTAACCGCACTCCACTTGGTGCTGTCGATCGACTGCTCCTGCTCGGCGGTGAGCAGGTCATAACGACGTGCTTCCGCAAACATCAACTCGATGTCTTTATCGTCCGTGTGTTCGATCATTTGCGCTGCCCCGTGTGCGACTTCTATCTATACGGCTCATCGAGATGACTGCCCAGAGAAAACTGGACAATGTCCAGCTGTTACATGGACAAGTGCTGGACAGGTGATAAAAACACTGATCTAGAGGTCAAAACGCCTCGTAAACCTTGACACTTAATGAACAAAACCCGGGGTAAAAGATGAACGCACCAGCCAACACAGCAAACCTCCTCGAACCTAGGCCACTCTACGGTATTGGCACCGTCGCTCGCCTGACCGGCCTGAAACCAGACACGTTGCGGGTGTGGGAGCGTCGCTACGGTCTGGGTGCGAGTTACAAGTCTGCCTCGGGGCGCCGGTTGTTTACACAATCTGATCTAGAGCACTTACAGCTCATTACTGCGTTGGTTGAGGATGGTGTTCGTATTGGTGAGATAGCCTCGTCTGATCGCAAAACACTCGAGTTATTGGTCAGCAATCGAGGCAGCCGGATGGCTAAAGCCATACCTGCGTCAAAATCCCGAGTTGTCTTTATAGGGCCTGAGCTTTGTCAGTGG
>NZIH01000053.1 GCA_002691565.1 Halieaceae bacterium | reverse complement strand
GGGGGGGGAAGTGGGGGGGGGGGGTGGGGCCGTGGAGTGAGGGGAGCCAGTGCAGTGCCGGCAAGCGCACCCTTCATTCAGCGAAAGATTCCCTACCTTGAAATTCTCAGCGAAGAAGGCCTTCAACTCATTGAGGATAATGCGGATAAATTGCTTGAGGAAATCGGTATCGATTTCCTTGATGATCCTGAAGTATTGGCGCTTTTCAAGACGGCAGGCGCCAGCGTTGATGGAACCCGTGTTCGATTTCCACGCGGTATGTGCCGGGAAATCATCCAAGCAACTGCGCCGTCAGAATACGTTCAGCATGCGCGAAACCCTGCGCGAAATGTGACGATCGGTGGCAAGAACACCGTACTGGTGCCCGCATACGGATCGCCGTTTGCCCATGACCTGGACAACGGTCGTCGGTATTCGACGATTGAAGACTTTAGAAATTTTGTGAAACTCGCCTACATGGCGCCCGGTATTCACCATTCGGGTGGTACGGTCTGTGAACCGGTCGACTTACCGGTAAACAAGCGCCACTACGACATGGTCTACAGCCATTTCAAATACAGCGACAAGCCTCTCATGGGATCGGTAACGCACCATCGACGTGCCCAGGATTCCGTCGATATGGCGAAGCTCGTTTTTGGTGAGGAATTTGTCGATCAGAACTGTGTATTTACCAGCTTGATCAACGTGAATTCTCCTATGGTTTTCGACGGCACCATGTTGGGTTCGTTGAAGGTCTATGCGAGAAACAATCAATCNTGTGTCGTATCACCGTTCATCCTAGCCGGTGCNATGTCACCTGTGACGGTCNCGGGAACATGTACCCAGATTCTTGCAGAGGCAATGGCTGGCATTGCACTAACACAGTTAGTTCGGCCCGGATGCCCTGTCGTCTTTGGTACCTTTGCCGCGGCTGTTTCAATGGCCACCGGCGCACCAACGTTTGGAACCCCTGAGCCCAGCCAGGTCATCTACGCCACAGCGGCGCTTGCACGCCGGCTTGGTGTGCCATACCGGAGCGGTGGTGGTTTATGTGCATCAAAGCTTCCCGACGCGCAAGCTGCCTATGAAGCGGCGAATACTCTGCAAACTGCCGCTCTCGCGGGCGTTAACTTCATGTTGCACACGGCTGGATGGCTCGAGGGCGGCCTCGCAGTNGGCTACGAGAAATTTGTTATGGACTGTGATCAGGCGAATATGATCGCGGTCTTGCTTGAGGGCATGGANCTTTCTGAAAACGCCCAGGCGATGGAAGCATTCCACGAAGTGGGTCCAGGCAAGCATTTCCTCGGATCCGCACACACATTAAGTAACTTTGAATCGGCGTTCTATCGCTCGACGATTGCCGATAGCAATAGTTATGAACAATGGTCAGCTGAGGGCAGCCTCGACGCGGCACAAAGGGCAAATGGTGTTTGGAAGCAAATGTTGGCGGACTATGAGCCTCCGGCATTAGATCCAAGCATTGACGAGGCGTTACTGGATTTCATGGCGCGTGAAAAAGCATCGTTCGCCGATCGAGACTACTAGGCGATTATTAGGGAGACATCAGTAATGTCCGACGAAGAAGACATCATCCTCTCGGAGCTGTCCGATGAAGACCTCGTGCTGCAGATGCACGATGATTTGTATGACGGATTGAAAGAAGAAATTGAGGAAGGAACCCAAATTCTCCTCGATCGTGGCTGGACTGCGGAACAGGNGCTCAGCAAGGCGCTGGNCGACGGCATGACAATTGTCGGCATTGACTTCCGAGACGGCATTTTATTCGTGCCAGAAGTGCTTCTGGCTGCCAACGCCATGAAAGGTGGCATGGCTATTCTGCGACCTTTGCTAGCGGAGACTGGGGCGAAGCCGGTGGGAACGATGGTCATCGGCACGGTTAAAGGTGATATTCACGACATCGGCAAAAATCTCGTCGCCATGATGCTCGAGGGTGCAGGCTTTGAGGTCTACGACATTGGTATCAATAACGCTGTCGAGGATTACATTGCCGCGCTTGAGCGCCATAAGCCTGACATCCTTGGCATGTCGGCGCTGCTGACGACAACCATGCCTTACATGAAGGTCGTCATTGATGCACTGAAAGAGCAGGGGATCAGAGACGACTACATTGTGATGGTGGGCGGCGCGCCACTCAATGAGGAGTTTGGTGAAGCGGTGGGTGCAGACGCCTACTGCCGTGACGCGGCTGAAGCCGCAACCACCGCGGTTCGCTTGGTTGCAGAGCGTCGTCTCGCTCAGTCCTGATCTCGCTTGGGGCGTTTACTTGTCATTGGTTGNGGCGCGCTAGCGGAAGAGCTATCGGCGCTTAAGCAAGCCAATGCGTGGACNGCGCTCGACATCAAGTGTCTGGACGCCGCGTTGCATAACCGTCCTGAAAAGATCGCTGAGCGACTTGAGTCGGCCCTTATCGAGCATCAGGCCAACTACGACAGGATATTCATTGCTTATGCGGACTGCGGTACCGGTGGTGCTGTCGATCGTGTCGCAGCGCGTTTTCATGCGCAGCGCCTGCCGGGAGCGCACTGTTATGAGTTTTANGCGACNAGTCCAATTTTTGAAGCACTCGCTGACGCCGAGCCAGGCACCTTTTATTTGACCGACTTTTTGGTGCGCCATTTTGATCGATTGATTNTTCGTGAGATGAAACTGGACCAGCACCCGGAGCTGGAGGAGATGATGTTTGGTCACTATCGCAAAGTCGTATACCTAANGCAGGTCANTGATGCCNGACTCTGCGCCGAGGCTGAGCGGGCGGCCAGCCGATTGAAACTACCANTGGAGATAGTGGATACAGGCTACGGTTTACTGGCGAGTGCACTTGAAGAGCAAGTGGTNCGTGTCATTGCCTAAACCGNCANGGCGTGTGNGTAACGCGACTCGGGCCCGTNGTCCCGAAGTCAACTCGTCCCCATTTGATGNCAAAGGAAGNCAGCTAACGTGCAAAGAATAGATGTATTGTGGAGAGATATTCCCTCCCAAGTGCAAATAAAGCGNGGACGTGAACGTGGGAAATACCTCCTNGAGCACCGGTTCCAGGCGGCAATTGATCGCGCCGCGATGCGTGCTGGTAAGGGCGGCAGCGATGCTTANCTCGAGGAGTGGCGCCGCGTGACAACATCGGTAGACTCGGATCTTTCGGCTCAAGCACTGGCCGAGGAAATAGGGAAAAGCCTCGAAGCTGCGGTCAGCGATGAGGCGTTAAAGGTGATGGTTGCAAATAAGGGATTTAGAGACGCGAATTAGCTTGCATCCGGTTCTTTGAGACGTTACAAAACGCGCCTATCTTTTACCATCGTATTCGACCGAACGATAACTAAGCGAGCACATGGTTTTACAATAATAAGTGCACGGCATAGAGCCTATCAGCTGTGCAGGAGACACTCATGACCACCACCATTATTAGCTCGGCCACCAAAGAAGTTCGCATCGGTTTTGATCAGCCGTTTGTCGTCATCGGTGAGCGTATTAACCCCACCGGGCGAAAAATCCTCGCCGAAGAAATGAAGAACGGCGATTACAGTCGCGTAGAAGCCGATGCATTGGCGCAGGTCGCGGCAGGTGCCCAGATGCTCGACGTGAACGCGGGCATCCCCCTGGTGGATGAACCTCGCATACTGGCTGAAGCGATCCAGTTAGTGCAGTCAGTGACGGACGTCCCGCTTAGCATAGATTCATCGATCGTTGAGGCGCTGGAATCCGGTCTTGCGGTCTATCAGGGAAAAGCACTAGTTAACTCGGTCACAGGTGAAGACGAAGTTCTCGAACGTGTTCTTCCATTGGTCGCTAAATATGGCGCCGCCGTAGTCGCGATTTCTAATGATGAGACAGGCATTTCTGAAGACCCCAATGTTCGTTTTGAGGTGGCTAAGAAGATCGTCCAGCGCGCCGCGGACTTCGGTATTTCGCATGAAGATGTGGTGGTTGACCCATTGGTTATGCCGATCGGTGCTATCAATCAGGCGGGTGTGCAGGTCATGGAGCTTGTGCGGCGTCTGCGCACCGAACTCAAGGTCAACACGACCTGTGGTGCGTCTAATGTCAGTTTTGGTCTCCCCAATCGCAACGGTATCAATGCTGCGTTTCTGACGATGGCCATGGGTGCTGGCATGACCTCTGCCATTACCAGCCCCTTGCATGCGGAGGTCATGCAGGCGGTTCGGGGCGGTGATGTCATGATGGGCCATGATCCCGATTGTGCGAACTGGATTAGAGCGTACCGCGAGCCTGCTCCCGAGGGAGCGGGTGGNCGTCGTGGGCGCGCCGGACGTCGNCGAGGCTAANGTTACTNCGTGTCTAGCCAGCAGGTAAAAGTTCTTTTTTTACCATCGGGTAAGCGCGGGGAATTTCCGAAGCATACACAGTTGCTCGACGCCGCCCGTACCTTGGGCGTGGATATCGATTCGGTCTGCGGTGGCAGGGGCCTNTGTGGTCGATGCCAAATCGCTTGCATGTCGGGTACCTTCCAGAAGCACAAGATGACGTCTAGCCCAGCGCATTTGTCGCCACTGGTTGCCACGGAGATAAAGTTCAACGAGCGCAAAGGTCCGCTTCNGGAGGGTCGGAGGTTGAGTTGTCATGCCGAGTTGCTTGATGACGTCATTATCGACGTGCCGCCTGAGAGCCAGGTTCACCGTCAGATCATTCGTAAAGATGCCGAGCATCGAGACATTCAGCTCAATACGGCTACACGTCTCTATTTTGTGACCTTACCGGAGTCCACCCTGGAAGATGCGCGNGGAGAAGCGAAGCTGTTAATGGCTTCGCTTGAGTCCGAATGGGGGTTAACCGGCCTTCAAATTGAAACCAGTGAGCTCGTAAAACTTCAGGCAGCTCTAGCGTCGGGTGACCGAGGCGTAACGGTGGCCGTTTTCGAGTCATCACAGATTACTGGTGTCTGGTCCGGTTTATTTGATGCACCACGCGGTGTTGCCGTCGACGTTGGGTCCACAACCGTTGCCGCGCATCTGTGCGATCTGGCAACAGGAGACGTGTTGTCATCTGCGAGTGTCATGAATCCTCAGATTCCCTTTGGCGAAGATCTGATGAGTCGCGTGTCGTACATCATGATGCATCCGGAAGGAGCAGACGCGATGACCTCTGCCATCCAGACAGCACTGAGCAACCTCTTCGGTGAACTCACTGAACAGCTTGGCGAGACGACTGACAATATTTTGGAGGTCTCACTGGTTGCCAACCCGATCATGCATCATCTGGTCCTGGGAATTAATCCCATTAATTTGGGAGGTGCCCCGTTTGCACTGACGATCGATGAGGGTTTGACGCTTAAGGCCCGTGATCTGGGGCTCGATACACATAGTCAAGCAAGGATGTTTGTGCTGCCTTGCATTGCGGGGCACGTGGGTGCTGACACCGCAGGCGTGATTCTTGCGGAAAGTCCAGACACCGATGACGCCATGAGTCTGATTGTTGACGTGGGTACTAACGCTGAGATTGTGCTTGGTAACAAAGACCGACTTCTGGTCTGTTCGAGCCCGACTGGGCCAGCCTTCGAGGGCGGTGAAATCAGCGCCGGACAACGAGCCACCGCGGGGGCAATTGAGCGAGTCAGAATCGATCGCACAACCCTGGAGCCAAAATTTAGGGTTATTGGCTCTGAGCTCTGGTCAACTGACAGTGGTTTTGCTGAGTCGACGCGAGGACTAAGTATCACCGGCATCTGTGGCTCGGGGATTATTGAGGTCATTGCCGAGATGTTCCTTGCGGGCATCATCTCCGAGGATGGCATCGTTGACGGGGCGCTCGCTGAGCAGACATCGCGTGTCAGATCCCATGGAAGAACGTGGTCTTATGTCCTTCATTTTGCCGAGGATGAGTCACAGCGCGATATTGTCGTGACTCAAAACGATGTGCGCCAGATTCAGCTCGCAAAAGCCGCGCTCTATGCGGGTATCAAATTGCTCATGGACAAGATGGGTGTCGGGGAGGTTGACCGCATACGACTCGCAGGTGCCTTTGGCAGTCATATCAGTGTTGAGCACGCTATGGTTCTGGGTTTAATTCCTGATTGCGCGCTTGATCAGGTGTCTTCAGCGGGTAATGCGGCTGGAGTTGGGGCGCGAATAGCGCTCCTTGATCACGATGCCCGGGATGCGATTCAGCAGACGGTTAACCGTGCCGAGCGAATTGAAACGGCGACCGAATCTGATTTTCAGGACTACTTTGTTGCGGCAATGGCGTTCCCACACAAGACAGACCCGTATCCAAACTTGTTCTCTGTGGTGGAGCGACCATCTCCGAAGCNGGTTGCGCAAGCNGAAGGGCGGAGACGTCGTCGAAGGNCCTAGCCAACCTGCGGTTACGATAGTGATCTACCCCACNGGGGTTCTNATAACCCACCTTGGCCTGANCATGACTCGGGCTCGATCTGNCACTCAGAAANAAAAAAGGAGCCGTTAGGCTCCTTTGNGATGTTTCAGCTTTTTGGCCGCTCGTTAGTCGGATCTAACAAAGCACCGTAGCCCACTTTCATGACCTTGGCTTCGTAATGTTCACCAAAGTACTCGATGAGTACGGTATCGCCTTCGTTCGCTTTTTCGGCAGGCAAATAACCCATAGCGACGTTCACGCCGAGACTAGGTCCATANGCCATGCTGGTGGTGTAGGAGCGCCGACCGTGCGAGTCGATGATGACTTCNTTCGATGCTGGGTCGAGAATTGGCCAAGTACCGACGGGGTAACGCACCACGCCGTTACTGTCTGTCGTGTCNTGAAGGACAAAGGTACAGAGGTAAGCGGCTTGCTCATCTAGCGCNCGCTGCTGAACATAGGCGTCTTTGCCGTGGAANTCCGCTGCCTTGACCTTNGGNCGTGATAGACCGGCTTCGTACAGGTTGTACTCGGTTTCCAGATCCGCATTNTGTAGCCGCAAGCTCTTTTCAAGACGCCGGCTGTTGGCATACGTTTCAATGCCCACNGGTGTTACGCCCAAGTCGAACAGCGCATCCCANATAGCGAGACCATCGGAGAATGGGAAGTANAGCTCCCATCCCTGTTCACCCACGTAGCTGATTCGGAAGGCCCAGACCTTAACGCCGCAGACGATGATTTCNTTGGTCGTTGCAAAGGGGAAGGACTCGTTTGAGATGNTCTCAGGGTCGTCCATTAGCTTTGCGAGTGTGGATCGTGCCTCAGGTCCCCAAAGACCCAGAGTCGCTAGCTCTTCGCTTTGATCGTGGAACGTGACATTGGCGAACCCTTTACGGTCACTCATGTCACGCATCCATATGTAGTCTCGATGACCCGTGTCACCACCGCACACGACCCGGAAACAGTCTTCTGCGAGTCGAATAATGGTNAGGTCAGACCGAATACCGCCAGCCTGATCAAGGAAGTGTGTGTAGACACCTTTACCAATCGCTGTATCGGCGCCGACTTTGGCCACTGACAGGTATTCCATAAGACCTTCGGCATCAGCGCCCTGAACGTCAAAGATAGCGAAGTGCGACAAGTTGATCATGCCAACACCGTCGCTCATGGCGAGCTGTTCTGCGTTGGAGACTTCCCAGAAGTGTCGGTTATCCCACTCTGCCTCGCGGACGGGCACCTGATCACGATACTTTNCTAGTAGCGTTGACTCGTTCGCGGCGTAACCGTGTGCTCGCTCCCAGCCGGCAACTTCCATGAAGTAGCCGCCTAGGGCAACTTCGCGCTCGTAGAAAGGGCTGACGCGCATGCCACGAGAGGTAGCAAAAGGCTCGCGAGGGTGCACCGCCGGGGTATAGATTTTTTGCGCTGACTCGTAGCAACGGCTCCGCACATAGTCATCNCCCTTTTGGATTGGATAGTGTCTTGCACAGTCCACGCTGTGAATATCTTGCTCGGTTCTACCGTGCGTCATCCACTCGGCGAGTAACTTTCCGGCGCCAGGGCCTTCTTTGACCCAGACGGCTTCACAGAGCCAGAGATTTTTAACTTCAGTCGATTCNCCAATAATCGAGCTGCTATCTGGTGTAATGGATAGNAGTCCGTTAAATGAGCGTCGCTCCTCCCAACCAAGCTCACCTAATACCGGTGTGAGCTCAATTGCGCGTTCGAAGGCATCCATCACCTGATCGAGGGTCATGTCGCGCATCGAGGGCGATAGACGCGCCTCGCCCGGCTCGGCAATATCAGTCGGGTCGACCAATCGGGGTTCAAAAGGCTCGTAGTAACCCCACTCTAAAAGTCCGCCTTCGGGTGTCGTTGGATCACCCGTATCACGGACATAGGCCGAGTTACCTTGGTCGCGCATTAGGGGATAAACGATGTCTTTACCCGTGCCTTCGAGGTGATCCCAAGGTCCAAAAAACAGAAGAGGATGCTCCAGTGGCATCAGCGGAAGTTTAACGCCCGCNGTCTGAGACACGAGGTTCCCCCAGATNCCAACGCAAAGGACGACGTAATCGGCCGTGATGGTTCCTTTATGCGTTTCTACCCCTTTGATAACACCATCTTCAACAATCAGTTTCGTNGCTGGTGTGTAGGCAAAGGCTTTGAGCTTGCCAGAGGCGACTGCTTCATCAACCAGGTCGCCCGCCACCTTCTGTGACCGCGGCGTCACCAGACCCGCATCAGGGTCCCACATGGCTCCCTGGATCTGATCCTCCTCCAGGAGTGGAAACTTCTCTTTCGCCTCTGNTGCCGAAATCATGTAGGCGTTGGTGCCAAATGCCTTACCTGAACCCACCTTACGAATGAGTTCGAGCATGCGGTCATCGTCGCCTTTGCGAGCTACCTCTAAGCCGCCCGTCCGAATATAGTTGCCGCGTTTAGCGTAGAACTCCCGGCTGTAATTGGTAATCTCGACATTCAACTTATCGTGCGATGTCATNTAGCAGAAATCGGANGCGTGTGATGTTGANCCAATGTCCGTCGGGATGGCTGATTTCTCGAGTCCNACAATGTCATCCCAACCCTCTTCGATGAGGTGATGAACCACTGACGCACCGACAATACCACCTTGTCCGATGACAACGACCTTGGCGTGTTCGGGTAAAGCCGCCATGAATGTCTCCTCTACATTATTTTTGTCGACAGGCGCCGAAGTGTATGCGTTGTCCGACTCAAACGAAATAGATTCGANNTCGATTTAACGGTACTTTTTGACGCATTAATCGACGATTAACNCCCNCGTGTTAGCCTTGCGATTGCAGACACAAAATCCACTGCCTTTTTTTGAGGGGGTGANGGTCTGTGTGACTATCTNTATGGCTAAAGGTGCCTTTGTTTCGTATGGAAAACGCAAGCCTTACCGCTATCGCCGGAATCACCGCTGGGCACGTGACTGATCAGCTTAATCTGACAGGCGTCACGGTCGTGCGTTTTGCTGGAGACGGAGCNACAGCGGCCGTGTCGGTACAGGGTGCTGCGCCAGGCACTCGTGAGACGGACCTACTGGAGCCGGGAAATTTGGTCGAGAAGGTTCATGCGATAGTGCTGACTGGGGGCAGTGCCTATGGCTTGGACGCAGCCTCGGGCGTGATGGCGGCACTAGAAGCCGAGGGCGTGGGCTTACCTGTTTCTGAGGACACCGTGGTGCCGATTGTTCCTGCCGCGGTCTTGTTCGACTTGCAGGTGGGCTCTTCGCGTGTGAGGCCTAACNCGCAATGGGGTTATGACGCGGCTCANGATGCGAATGACGCACCTATCCCTTCGGGTAATGTTGGNGCAGGAACTGGGGCGACAGTGGGCAANCTGCTAGGNCCCTCCAGGGCGACAAAGGGAGGNCTGGGTAGTGCCTTANTGCGACTCGATAATGGCGTCGTTGTCTCNGCTCTGGTGGCTGTCAACGCTGTGGGTGAGGTCGTGGATACCAAGCGTAACGCGACTATCGCTGGGATAAGAGCNGACGATGTTGGNNACTACGAATCNGCGGTTGATATCGCGTTGGGCACATTACAAGACGACATAACACTTGGTACAAACACAACGCTGGGTCTGATTGCTACCAACGCCAGCCTGTCGAAGTCGCAGCTTAAAAAAGTGGCAGAAATGGCTCACGATGGAATGGCGAGGGCCATCCGACCCATTCACACCCAGTTTGACGGGGACACCGTATTTGCAGTCTCAATGCCGGGGGCAGACGCCGACCTAACAACCAGTGCCGAGCCTCGGCTAAATAGTATTGGTATTGCCGCCGCACAGGTGCTCGAGCTGGCCATCGTCGATGCCGTTCGCTCAGCGACCTCGGTGGAGGGTGTNATTGCATCGTGCGACTGGTTAACGNCCCAATAAGAGCGANCGAGGCTTCNATCANGGTTGTCTGAGTNTCAGGTGCCAATAAATACCCCAAGAATTCGGGCCGTNATTCTTGATTTCCGATTCGNAGTTGACGCCTCCTTTTTGTGCNTTTCTCCCTTGACGCGGTAAGNCTGACTCCCTAGACTCTCGCCCCTCAGTCGCGGGACCCNTGGCTTTAGGCTCAGGGTGCCGTGTAAATGCCTTCAACGACACAGGCGTTGATACAAGGGGCATTGCGAAGACTTGATGCGGGGTGGAGCAGCCTGGTAGCTCGTCGGGCTCATAACCCGAAGGTCGTCGGTTCAAATCCGGCCCCCGCTACCAACATAGCGCGTTTGTTGGCGCTGCATTCAAGGCCCCTTGTTCGGGCCTTTTTTGTGTCCGAAATTTGCCGAGGACGGCGATGAATACGATGGGTGGTAAAGAGAGCCAGCTGCTCACCATGCTTGAACCAACAGTCGGTATGTTGGGGTATGAGCTGTGGGGACTGGAGCTGCTTAGCCCTAACCGGCGCCCGACTTTGCGTGTGTACATCGACAAAGACCAGGGCGTAACAGTGGACGACTGTGCATCAGTCAGTCGCCACATTAGCGGTGTGTTAGATGTCGAGGATCCTTTCCTGGGTGAGTACACCCTCGAAGTGTCTTCNCCTGGTATTGATCGTNTGTTGTTCAAGAAAGAGCAGTTCACGGCCTACCAGGAGCAGCCGATAGAGGTGAAGCTTCGATTCCCCTTTGAGGGNCGCCGTAAGTTTCGAGGTTGGTTTTTTGGGTTTGATGGCGACGATATTGTCGTTCGGGTTGATCAGCACGAGTACCTGCTGCCTTTGAGTAGCATCGACCGAGCTCGAGTTGAGCCCACACCCGAGTGGATTGAGCGCGCTCGGCCTGCCACGGTCAGTGCAGTGAATGAGAGTTTAAAAGAGGGCGATTCGGTCCTCGATGATGAGAGTGAGACATAGCGAATGAGCAAAGAAATCTTGATGGTCGCCGAAGCCGTTTCTAACGAGAAAGGCGTATCCGAAGACATCATCTTTGAAGCTATTGAGCTGGCGCTAGCCACAGCGACAAAGAAGCGATACGACGAGGAGTCCGATATCGAGGTGACTATCGATCGNATCTCGGGTGATTACNTCACCACGCGAAAATGGCTGGTAGTCCCCGATACAGAACTCGCACTTTTGGGTACCCAATTCACTACAGAAGAAGCGATTGAAGTTGACGAAAATCTCCGGCCCGGCGATGTACACGAAGAGGTTGTGGAGAATGTTGGGTTTGGNCGAATCGCCGCGCAAACTGCAAAGCAGGTCATCGTACAGCGTGTTCGAGAGGCTGAGCGTGCTCAGGTTGTAGACCAATACAAAGATCGCATGGGTGAGCTGCTCGCAGGCACCGTCAAGAAGGTCACTCGCGACAATATCATTCTAGACTTGGGTAACAATGCCGAGGGTTTGCTACCTCGTTCCGAGCTCGTTGGTCGAGAGACGTTCAGAATGAATGATCGCGTGCGAGCGATTCTCCTTGAGATCAATGAGGAGTCGCGAGGGCCACAGTTGATNCTCTCCCGCGCCTGCAAAGAGATGCTTATCGAGTTGTTNAAGATCGAGGTGCCTGAGATTTCAGAGGGCGTGATTCAGATTCGATCAGCTGCAAGAGATCCTGGNTCNCGCGCGAAAATTGCGGTGAAGACGGGTGATCAGCGGATCGATCCTGTCGGTGCCTGTGTCGGTATGCGTGGGTCACGGGTTCAAGCGGTATCAAACGAACTTGATACTGAACGCGTCGACATCATTCTGTGGGACGACAACCCAGCGCAGTTAGTTATCAACGCGATGTCACCAGCCGAAGTGGAATCGATTGTTGTTGATGAAGACAGCAACACCATGGAAGTTGCCGTAGCGGAAGACAANCTGGCTCAGGCTATTGGTCGTGGCGGTCAGAANGTCCGGTTGGCNTCAGATNTNACTGGCTGGACNATCAACGTCATGAGTACTGATGAGGCTATCGAGAAGCAGGAGGCNGANGCAGGCGAGATCATGGAGACATTCATGAATGCACTCGATGTGGATGAAGATGTNGCTGCTGTGCTGGTAGAGGAAGGGTTCACGACCGTTGAGGAAGTTGCCTACGTGCCACTCGAGGAGATGGCGGGTATCGAAGGTTTTGATGAAGACATTGCCGAGGAGCTTCGCGCCAGGGCTAAGGATGCATTGTTGACTATGGCAATCGCGTCTGAGGAAGAGCTGGGCTCCAATGAGCCGGCACAGGACCTTCTCGAAATGCGCGGAATGGACAAGCAGCTGGCCTACGTACTGGCGAGCATGAGCGTTATCACCATGGAGGATCTCGCTGAGCAAAGTGTGGATGAGCTCATGGACATTGAAGGTATGACCGAGGAATGGGCTGCAGAGCTCATCATGACTGCTCGCGAACCATGGTTCGCGGAAGAGGGTGAGTCTGCCTAAGTAGCGGATTAAGCGAAAAGACAGACGATCAACAGCAAGTATTAGAGAGAGACGAAATGGCTGAAGTAACGGTAGAGCAGTTAGCAAAGACCGTGGGAACAGACCCCGATAAGCTGCTTTCGCAGATGAAAGATGCGGGCTTGCCCCACAAGAAAGCGGACGAAGGCGTCTCCGATGATGACAAGCGAACCTTGCTTGCGCATTTGAAGCGAAGCCATGGGAGTGAGGAGGCGGCTCCTCGAAAAATCACTCTAAAACGTAAGTCGGTAAGCACGCTTAAAACCGGTGGTAGTTCAGGTAAGCGCACGGTCAACGTAGAGGTTCGAAAAAAACGTACTTACGTCAAGCGCCCAGAAGTTGAGGAGAGTGCTGAGACGGAGGTGCCAGAGGTGGTGCCCGCGGCGGAGACGCTCTCCGAGCCCGCTGCTACCGTTGAAACGGCGTTAGAGGTGGACACTCCAGAGGTAATAGCCGAAGCGACCGATGCAGTTGACGACACCGCCGAACAAGTTGATGCGACGGGACCCGAGACCGAAGTTGTAGAAGAAACTCCAGAAGATCTGAGTAATTTAGATCCAGAGGTACTGCGGCAGCGTGCAGCGACACGACGTCGTGCAGAAGACGAGGACCGTCAGAAGAAGCTGGATGAAGCCGTTGCGGCTCGAAAAACAGAAGAGGAGCGGAAGAAGGCCGAACAAGAGATCGCCCAAAAAGCCGCGACAGCCGAGAAGGCCGCATCCACACAAGGAGATAAGCGACCTAAGCGCTTGCATGAGGCGCCAGCGAAGGATAGCGGGCGCGACTCAGATGATAACCGCCGAAAGCCTAGTCGCGGTCGTCTGGATCGTTCAAATATGTCGGGTGGTCGTGGCAAGCAGCGAGGTCATAACCTTTCCCTGAGTGATATTGAGGCGGCCGAATCGGGCCGGGGACGCGGGCGTGGTGGTAAGCGACGACGCTCCAGTGATGACCTGAATCAGCACGCCTTCGAGCAGCCGACTGAAAAGATAATCTACGATGTAGAGCTGCCAGAAAACATCAGTGTGGGTGATCTCTCACAACAGATGGCTGTTAAAGCGGGTGTCGTTATCAAGGAGCTGATGAAGCTTGGCGTTATGGCAACCATCAACCAGATGATCGATCAGGACACCGCGAGCCTGGTGGTTGAGGAGTTGGGCCATCGTATCAAGTTGAAGAGCGATGATGAGCTCGAGGAGCAGTTGGAGGAGTCACTCGCAAGTCAGGAGGGTACGCCTGAACTTCGTGCACCCGTCGTCACCGTCATGGGCCACGTGGACCACGGTAAGACTTCACTGCTCGATTACATCCGAAGTTCACGTGTTGCCGTAGGCGAGGCGGGTGGAATTACCCAGCACATCGGCGCTTACCACGTGAAAACCGATATGGGCATGATCACCTTCCTCGACACCCCTGGGCACGCAGCATTTACGGCGATGCGAGCCCGTGGCGCCAAATCAACGGATATCGTCGTTTTGGTGGTAGCTGCTGACGATGGTGTGATGCCACAGACAGAGGAGGCTGTACAGCACGCGCGAGCGGCTGGCGTGCCATTGGTAGTCGCTATTAACAAGATGGACAAAGAAGGCGCAGATCCGGACCGAGTCAAAAACGAACTGGCTGCAAAAGAGGTTATTCCAGAGGATTGGGGCGGTGATACCCAGTTTATCCCGGTCTCGGCGCATACAGGTGAGGGTATTGATACTCTTCTCGAGGCGCTTTTACTGCAGTCCGAGCTTCTTGAACTCAAAGCGCCTGCTGACGTTCCTGCCAGCGGGCTAGTGATTGAATCGCGACTGGATCGAGGGCGTGGGCCCGTAGCGTCTCTGCTGGTACAGCAAGGCACACTGAATCAAGGAGATATCGTTCTTGCGGGATTACAGTACGGTCGTGTAAGAGCCATGCTTGATGAAAACGGGCAGCCCGTAAAAGTTGCCGGTCCCAGTATCCCAGTTGAAATTCTCGGCCTTGATGGAACACCCGATGCGGGTGATCCCTTTGTCGCAGTGGAAAGTGAAAAGCGTGCTCGCGAAATCGCAGATTTCCGATATGAGAAGCAGCGCTCGAGTAAGTTAGCCCGTCAACAAGCGGCCAAACTCGACAGCATGTTTGAGACCATGACGGCTGGCGAGGTTCAAACCTTGAATGTCGTCATTAAGGCTGACGTGCGCGGTTCACTCGAAGCGCTCCAGTCCTCATTGTCTGATTTGGGCAATGAGGAAGTTAAAGTCAATGTGGTTGCAGGAGGTGTTGGTGGTATCACCGAGACTGACGTGTCGCTGGCGATGACGAGTAACGCGGTTATCTTTGGTTTCAACACACGAGCGGACACTAAAGCTCGTGATCTTGCTGAAAATGAAGGCGTAGAGCTTCGTTACTACAACGTCATTTATGACCTGATTGACGATGTTAAGGCGGCCCTTTCGGGCATGTTGTCGCCAGAGCTACGCGAGGAGATTGTCGGTATTGCCGAGGTGCGAGACGTCTTCCGTTCACCCAAGTTCGGACTCATTGCGGGCTGCATGGTGACCGAAGGTACGGTGTATCGCTCAAAGCCGATCCGAGTCCTGCGAGACAGTATCGTGATCTATGAAGGAGAGCTCGAGTCTTTACGTCGCTTTAAGGATGATGCGAACGAAGTTCGAAACGGTACCGAGTGTGGTATCGGTGTTAAGAACTACACCGACGTTAAGGTGGGCGATCTTATCGAAGTGTTCGACGTCAACGAAATCGCTCGATCGCTGTAGGTGTTGTGTAGTGGGCCAGGAGTTTAGTCGAACCGAAAGAATTGCCGACTTTCTTCAGCAGGAGCTCGCNAAGCTCCTGCTCCATANTGTTCGCGACCCGAGGGCAGAGTTTGTCAGCATTACNGCNGTGGAGGTNAGCCGAGATCTCCGCTACGCCAAGGTGTTCTTCACCAAGCTGGGTCTCGAGGACGCNAAATCCGCAGAGGATGTCACCCGGGTTCTAGATAAAGCCGCGGGTTTTCTGCGCAGTGAAATNTCACGAGATTCCACTTTGCGGACTGTCCCAAAGCTGACATTTAAGTTTGATGAGAGCGTTGGTCGTGGCCGACACATGGAAGCCCTGCTNGGTAAGGCAAGGGNGTCTGATTCCCAAAACCAAGATGCCTCGGGCGTAGACGAAACCTGAGATGGCGCGCCGGCGGAAAGGNCGGGCCGTTACAGGTGTCCTTGTACTCGATAAGCCTGTTGGCCCCTCATCAAATCAAGCGTTGCAGCGNGTTCGTCATCTGTTTAANGCCGCGAAGGCGGGCCATACCGGCAATTTGGANCCTCTAGCCAGTGGTGTGCTNCCCATNTGTCTGGGTGAAGCAACAAAGCTCTCCCAGTTCTTGTTGGACTCCGATAAGGCTTATGAAGCGACGGTCAGTTTTGGTGTTAAAACCAGCACCGGTGACAGTGAGGGCGAGGTGATCGCNGAGAAGACTGCAGCNTTGCTTACGGCTGATCAGGTCACCGCTGTACTTGCGTCTTTCATCGGCGAGTTTGATCAAACGCCACCCATGTACTCAGCGCTCAAGGTAAATGGGCAGCCGCTTTACAAGCTGGCAAGANAGGGGAAAGAGGTTGAGCGAAAAGCGCGTCGGATAGAAGTTCACTCNATTGGTATGAGATCCTTTCTTCCCGGTGAGGTTGCGACATCCGATATTCGAGTCGCCTGTACTAAAGGCACCTACATCCGGACGCTTTCGGAGGACATCGCCGAGGCCGTCGGTTTGCCGGGCCATATGAGTTCGTTGCGCCGAACCGCAACGGGCCCTTTCGATTTAAGCCAGTCGATCACTTTGGAGACACTGGTTGATGCGGCCGCGAAGGAAGGTCCTGACGCGCTNGATCAGTTTCTAATAGATCCNGAGATCGCTGTCGGCCACNTAGAGCGAGTCGAAGTAAGTCATTCTGCGGCTTTCTACCTAAAACAAGGACAACCCGTCCTAGTGCGAAATGCGCCGCTTAGTGGTATGGTGCGCATCGCTGAAGCGAGTGGGCCCTTTTTAGGTATCGGTGTGATACTAGACGACGGCCGAGTCGCTCCGAAGCGACTGTTTGTATAGCAGTCATTAATCAGCCCCCCTGTAAACCTGCACGGGTGGGCTCAGAGTAACGCAGGTTGGAGAAATATCATGGCACTAGATGCAGCACGTAAAGCTCAAATCGTGGACGACTACAAGCAGTCTGAAGGCGATACAGGATCGCCCGAAGTTCAGGTCGCTCTGTTGACCGCAAATATTGAGCAGCTACAGCAGCACTTTAAAGAGCATGCNCAGGACCACCATTCACGTCGTGGTCTCATTCGCATGGTTAACCAGCGCCGTAAACTGTTGGATTACTTGAAGCGCAAGGACACATCTCGTTACGCAACATTGATTAAGCGTCTTGGCTTGCGCCGATAAAAACGACTTAGGGCCGGCTTTATGCCGGCCAATTTATTTTGGAGATAGTTAAGTGAACGTTGTTACTAAAACTTTCCAGTACGGTGGCCAAGAGGTCACGCTGGAAACAGGACGCATAGCGCGTCAAGCCTCGGGAGCCGTCATGGTGACCATGGGCACTACCTCTGTGCTCTGCACGGTGGTGGCTCAACAGAAAGCAAAGCCCGGACAGGACTTTTTCCCCTTGTCTGTGCATTACATTGAAAAAGCCTATTCAGTCGGCAAGATTCCTGGCGGCTTTTTCAAGCGTGAAGCGCGACCCAGCGAGAAAGAAACGCTGACCTCGCGCCTCATCGACCGTCCCATTCGTCCGCTCTTCGCTGATGGTTTCATGAACGAAGTGCAGGTGGTCTGCACGGTGATGTCTGCTGATTTGGATACGGATCCCGATATTCCTGCAATGATCGGAACATCGGCGGCGCTGGCGATATCAGGGTGCCCATTCAATGGCCCAATTGGTGGTGCTCGCGTTGGCTTTAGTGAAGCGGATGGCTACGTGCTCAACCCTAGCTATTCGGCTTTGAAAGAGAGCAAGCTGGATATGGTCGTCGCCGGTACCCGTGATGCGGTTCTTATGGTCGAATCAGAGGCAAAAGAGCTCTCGGAAGACCAGATGCTGGGCGCCGTTTTATATGCGCACCAAGAAATGCAAACCGTTATCAAAGCCATTGACGAGCTGGTTGAAGAAGCTGGCAAGCCCCGTTGGGATTGGTCTGCGCCAGAGGTCGATGAAGCACTGCGGGCGCAGGTCGAAGAGGCTGCAGGCGCTGATCTCGGTGAGGCGTACCGCATTACAGAAAAAGCGTCACGATACGAGCGAGTCAGTCAGATCAAAGATGCCGTTGTTGAGGCACTTGCCGTTGAAGGCGGTCCTTCCGCGGACGACATCAAGGACGAGTTCAAGTCGCTCGAGAAGCGCATCGTTCGGCAGCGCATCTTGGCCGGCGAGCCACGTATCGATGGTCGTGATGGCCGCACGGTGCGTCAGATTGCATGCGAAGTCGATGTTCTGGATAACGTACACGGCTCATCTTTGTTCACTCGTGGCGAGACACAGGCCATTGGTGCCGTGACATTGGGCTCAACGCGTGATGCGCAGATTATTGATGCCCTTGAGGGTGAGCGTCGCGACCCGTTTATGTTGCACTACAACTTCCCTCCTTACTCAGTCGGTGAGGCGGGGCGTATGGGGTTCACCGGGCGTCGTGAAATCGGCCATGGCCGTTTGGCACGCCGTGGTCTGGCAGCTGTACTGCCGAATAACGATGAGTTCCCTTACACGATCCGCGTCGTATCTGAGATTACGGAATCGAACGGTTCAAGCTCCATGGCATCCGTCTGTGTGGGCTCGCTCGCGATGATGGCTGCTGGCGTACCTCTGAAGGCACCTGTGGCTGGTATCGCAATGGGTCTGGTTAAGGAAGGGAACCAGTTTGCGGTTCTCACCGATATTCTGGGTGACGAAGATCACCTGGGTGACATGGACTTTAAAGTGGCTGGTACGTCGGCTGGTGTCACTGCGTTGCAGATGGACATCAAGATCGAAGGTATCAATGAGCAGATTATGGAAGTGGCGTTGGAGCAGGCATTGCACGCTCGTCTTCACATCCTGGGCCAGATGAATGCGGTACTGGACTCTGCGCGAGAGATTACCTCAGAGAATGCGCCTAGCATGGTGACCCTGAAAGTAGACTCGGACAAGATCCGCGACATTATCGGTAAGGGCGGTGCAACCATTCGTCAGATCACTGAGGACTCAGGTGCTACGGTTGATATTGATGACGATGGCACCGTGAAGGTCTTTGGTCAGAACCAGTCAGCGCGTGACGCGGCGGTCGATATGATCATGGCCATTACGGCTGAGGCAGAGGTGGGTGCGGTGTATACCGGTAAGGTCGCTCGCATCGTTGACTTTGGCGCGTTCATCACGATCCTGCCTGGCAAGGACGGCCTGCTTCACATTTCCCAGATTGCCAACGAGCGAGTTGAGAATGTGAGCGACTATCTGACTGAGGGAGAGGAAGTCACGGTTAAGTGTCTTGATGTCGATCAGCGTGGTCGCATTAAGCTCTCGATCAAAGAGCTTCTGGAAGATGAGGCGGCGGATGAAGCGCCGTCAGGTGATGCAGCTGAGGAAGTTGAAGACGCTGTTGCTGAAGAAGCAGTCAGTGAAGAAGCGACCGAGGCATCGGATGCCGACTCAGATGCTGCGGAAGACGTAGCGGACGAGGAAGCAACTGATGATGCGGCGGATGCCGAAGAAGCGTCAGAAGAAGCGTCTGATGATGCAGACGAGGAAGAGGCTAAGTAATCACAGTCTCACGTGAAAAGGCCCGCAGCAGCGGGCCTTTTTTTTGTCTGTGTCATGGNTCGTGTCGTTGGAGGCTTGCNATGCCTTTGGCTTAACCCGGGGTTAGGCTGTCTCGCGCCCCGCCACCAACTGCTCGACGACCGATGGATCAGCGAGNGTAGAGGTGTCTCCTAGGCTATCAAGTTCATTTTCAGCAATCTTACGTAAGATGCGGCGCATGATTTTTCCTGATCGTGTTTTGGGTAAGCCCGGTGCCCACTGAATNACGTCTGGCTTGGCGATCGGACCAATCTCCCTTACACACAGCTGCACAAGTTCAGCGCGCAACTCGGGCGAATCCGCTACACCGGTAATAGGTGTCACGTAACAGTAAATGCCTTGTCCCTTGATGGGATGTGGATAGCCAACAACGGCAGCTTCCGAAATATCCTCGTGCAGAACCAGTGCGCTTTCCACTTCAGCTGTGCCCATACGGTGCCCCGACACATTGAGTACGTCGTCCACTCTTCCTGTAATTCTGAGNTATCCATCGGCATCACGCAGTGCGCCGTCGCCAGTGAAGTAGTAGCCGTCATAAGTCGAGAAGTAGGTGTCAATGAGTCGCTGGTGATCTCCATANACGGTTCTGATTTGGCCAGGCCATGAGCGCTTGATAACAAGATAGCCCGCACCTTCGCCTTCAATTTCCTTGCCTTGCTCATCNAGGAGGGCGGGTTCGACACCAAAGTAGGGGAAGCTTGCGTAACCTGGCTTCATTGCGTGAGCCGAAGGCATNGGGGTGATCATCATTGCCCCTGTTTCTGTTTGCCACCAACTGTCGACAATNGGGCAGCGGCTATCGCCAACGACGCGGTGATACCACTCCCAGGCTTCGGGATTAATAGGCTCTCCCACCGAGCCAATGATTCTCAGGCTCTTCCTCGAGTGCCGAGTAACGAAGTCATCGCCCAGGGCATGCAACGCACGAATGGCCGTAGGCGCCGTAAAAAAGGTATTGATTTGGTGTTTGTCGATAACTTCCCAGCAACGGCCTCCGTCTGGGTAGGTGGGAACACCCTCAAACATTACCGTCGTGGCGCCATTCGCCAGGGGCCCATAAACAATGTACGAGTGTCCGGTCNCCCAGCCGACATCAGCCGTGCACCAAAACACCTCGCCTTCGCGGTAGTCGAACACGTATTTGAAGGTGCTGGCCGCCTGNANCAAATAGCCACCGGTGGTATGGAGCACGCCTTTCGGCTTCCCCGTNGAACCCGAGGTGTAGAGAATGAACAGCGGTGCCTCGCTGTCCATGGATACGGGCNCGAAGTCCGGACTCGCGGCGCGCGTGCTCGCGCCGTACGCGATATCNCTATCGGGAACCCAATCAATTGCNGCGCCGGTGCGCTCGAGCACAATCACCGTATCAATCGACGGACAATGTGNTANTGCCGCATCAACATTTGTTTTAAGNGGTACCTTCTTGCCACCGCGCAAGCCCTCNTCAGCGGTGATGACCATTCGGCANCTAGCGTCATTAATTCGATCCTTNAGCGCCTCTGGGGAGAATCCNCCGAAGACAACCGAATGGATGGCACCGATCCGGGTGCAGGCCAGCATCGCGTAGGCCGCCTCGGGCACCATCGGCATGTAAATGCAAACACGATCACCGGGACGTACGCCCCGATCATGCATGACATTGGCCAGACGGCAGACCTCGTCCTTAAGCACTTGATAGGTAATGTGCTGGCTCTCACCGGGATCATCGCCTTCCCACAATATGGCTGTCTGATCAGCGCGATGGGGTAGATGCCGGTCGATACAATTGACCGAGGCGTTCANTTTTCCGCCGTCGAACCAGCGCGCGTGGCCCGTGGATAAATCGCTCTCGCACACCGAATCCCAGGTCTTGTCCCAACTGAGAAACTCTTCGGCTTGCTGGCTCCAAAATGTTTCTGGGTCGTCCAGTGACGCACGGTACATGTCATGGTATTTCTCTGGCGTAATGTGCGCGTCGGAGAAATTAGATGGGACGGGATATAGGGCCTCGTTAGACATGCAATGGATCCTTGTGTTTTTATCACTGCGTCGACGCAACACGTGCGTGTTAGCTCAAAAACAATAATGCCGTATCTGTTTCTCTAGCGAAACAAAATGCGTTTGTAAAAGGGAGACTCCAGCGAATGGCTGACGATAAAAATGTAGGGCGAAGGCAGCTGTTNGCGGCCAAGGTGCGGAGCTTGATGTTACGTCTGCTGGTTGTNTGGTTCGTCGTTAGTTTCGGCTTTGGAATTTTACTGGTCGAGCNACTCAATGAGATAAGGGTGGGCGGATACAAACTTGGATTCTGGTTCGCGCAGCAGGGATCTATTTTTATTTTTATCGCGCTGATCTTCGGGTTTTCCTCTGTTATGACGCGGCTGGAGCGCGATTATGCGGACAGTGAGAGGGAGACTGAAAAATGAGTCTGACGCTTCTCACCTATCTGGTTGTTGGTTCTACTTTCGCGCTATACATCGGAATCGCGATTGCCACTCGCGCCTCATCGACAAAGGATTTTTACATTGCTGACGGTGGGGTTCACCCAGTCGCCAACGGTATGGCAACAGCAGCCGACTGGATGTCCGCGGCTTCGTTTATATCAATGGCGGGACTGATTGCGCTGTCCTACAACGGGTATGGTGGCTCGGTATTCCTAATGGGCTGGACGGGCGGGTATGTCCTTCTGGCTCTGCTGATAGCGCCTTATCTCCGGAAGTATGGNAAGTATACGGTGCCTGACTTTATCGGTGAGCGTTACTACTCGGATACGGCGCGNGTGGTTGCTGTNATTTGTCTCGTCCTGTGTTCAGTCACCTACGTGATTGGTCAAATGAAAGGGGTGGGTGTGGCCTTCTCTCGCTTCCTTGAAACNGACTACGAGACNGGGCTCGGTATTGGAATGTTCATCGTGTTCTTTTATGCGGTTCTGGGTGGCATGAAAGGCATAACNTATACCCAGATTGCTCAGTACGTTGTGCTGATTACCGCTTACACCATTCCCGCAATTTTTATTAGCTTGCAGCTAACAGGGAATCCGTTTCCTCAGTTGGGTTTGGGCTCTACGCTTGCCGGAAGTGATGTCTACCTGCTCGACAAGCTCGACATGATTCTGGTCGATCTTGGCTTTCAGGAGTACACCACGACGCTGCGNGGCAGCACGTTAAACATGTTGGCCTTCACCGCGTCCCTCATGATCGGTACTGCCGGGCTGCCGCATGTCATTATTCGCTTCTTCACGGTACCCAGTGTGGCAGCTGCGCGACGTTCCGCCGGNTGGGCATTGGTNTTCATTGCCATTCTCTACACCACNGCGCCCGCTATCGCAGCGATGGCGCGCCTGAACATTGTCGACACCATGCAGCAGTCTGACGGGCAGGCGCTTCTGATAGAGGAGAAACCTGCTTGGTTCGAGAACTGGGAGCGAACNGGTTTACTGAANGTCGAGGATCTCAATNGCGATGGTCGGATCGAATATACCGCTGANCCNGAGACGAATGAGTTAACCAAACTTGATAATGACATTCTCGTTCTGGCGAACCCAGAGATTGCGCAGCTTCCCAACTGGGTCATTGCGCTGGTGGCCGCGGGTGGCCTTGCAGCGGCANTATCGACTGCAGCGGGGCTTCTNCTGGCAATNTCGAGCGCCATTTCTCATGATCTACTGAAGAGTACTTACATGCCGTCCATCTCCGACAAGGCTGAATTGAGGGCGTCTAGAATTGCGATGGCCGTTGCTGTGCTCGGGGCGGGTTATTTGGGACTGAATCCACCGGGTTTTGCAGCNGGGACAGTGGCACTGGCATTNGGACTTGCTGCCTCCTCTCTCTTCCCCGCATTGCTCATGGGTATCTTCGCTCGCGGGGTCAACCGNGAGGGCGCCGTGGCGGGTATGTTGGCCGGTATATCGGTGACCTTGCTCTATGTATTCCAGCACAAGGGCATTATGTTTATCCCCGGTACCTCATTCCTTGGCAACATGTCTCCGAACTGGTTCTTTGGGATCGAGCCTAACGCCTTTGGCGTCGTGGGAGCCATCGTGAACTTTGTCGTGGCGTTTGCCGTGAGTCGCGTATCTGCGCCGCCGCCTACCGAGGTGCAGGAATTACTGGAGTTTCTGCACGAGCCCAGTTCAGCGGCTTCGCAGGCACCGCCGGGGGCTGCTCACTAACTACGGGCTATACGATTTGGTTATCGATGAGCCGGGTAGTACCTAGAAAAGCTGCGCCGAAAATCGCGGTTTCCTGGTTCAGTGACGAGGCTTTGGAGAGGTCGNAGGTATGGCGCGCTTCAAGGTAATCCAAGACGAAACCGGAGTCAGTCAGTATGGCTTTNGCTTCCGCTATCACAGTTTCAATGTCGGAGNCTGACTCTGCGAGTCGTTTAGCGGTTTCCTTGAGCGTTCGTGAAAACAGTGGTGCCAGCGCACGTTCGTCGTGGCTCAGATAGCCATTGCGTGAGCTCATGGCGAGACCATCCGTCTCACGCACGGTAGGTACCAGGTCGATCTCTGTATTGATTGACAGGTCGCGAACCATTTTTTTTATCACCAGNACCTGCTGAAGGTCTTTTGCCCCGAAGGCCGCAATATGGGGCCTTACAATACCCAAGAGCTTACTGACCACTGTTGTGACTCCCCGGAAGTGACCAGGTCGGGAGGCACCACAGAGCACGTCAGTGAGTCCAGGTACATCGACGGCCGTGTGCTGGGATACGCCGTCGGGGTAAATATCNGTCGTCGTGGGTGTGAATACAGCCGCAGCTCCTGCCGCTTCTAGTTTTGCGAGGTCGGCCTCTAGCGTGCGGGGATAGGCGTCCAGGTCTTCGTTGCCACCAAACTGCATGGGATTTACGAAGATGGAGGCGACGACTACGTCACTTCGCTGCTTCGCGACATTAATGAGTTCAATGTGACCCGCGTGTAGGTTACCCATGGTTGGTGCAAATCCAACACGTTGATCAGATGCGAGCGACGCGCGCCACTCGCGCATTGCGTCAAGACTACGCAGAATTTCCATCACTACTGATAGGTGTGCTGCGCTTTCGGGTAAGAGCCGTCTTTAACTGCNCGAACGAAGGCGGCAATCGCATCTTGAATAGAGTCGGCACCTTCCATGAAGTTTTCGACGAACTTAGCCGGCTTCTCTGTCAGTCCGAGTAGGTCATGGAGCACAAGGACTTGCGCATCGGTACCAGCTCCTGCACCAATTCCGATCACGGGGATATCAAGTTTGGATGATATATCTGCTGCCAGTTCCTCCGGCACGCATTCGAGNAGCAGGATACTGGCGCCCGCATCTTGAATTTCAACCGCGTCGGCAAGGATCGATTTCGCTTCCTTGGGTGTTCTACCCATCACGCGATAACCACCAAATACGTTGACCGACTGTGGTGTTAGACCCAGGTGAGCACAAACCGGTATACCGCGCTGTACCAACTGATGAATGGTTTCACTAAGCCAGGTTCCACCCTCGAGTTTCACCATTTGCGCGCCTTGCTGCATCAGCTCCATCGAGGCGGCAAGTGCGACGTCGGGTGACGAATAGGTCATAAAGGGTAGGTCGGCAACAATCATCGATTTCGGCCGCGCCCGAGCCACACATTCGGTGTGATANACCATGGCCTCCAACGATACGGGGACGGTCGTGTCATGGCCCTGCAGTACCATACCGAGCGAGTCCCCGACGAGAATGCATTCTGCGCCCGCATCGCTAATTAGCCTAGCGAAGGTTGAGTCATATGCTGTGACCATCACAAACTTTTCGCCTGAGGTTTTCATCGCNTCAAGCTTGCTCGTGGTTATTCGGTCGGACATCGATCTAGCCGCTCCTTGGTGGTTCTTCTAACTACGTTAATCTATGAATGTTGGGTTGAAATAATGACGTCCCGCTTTGATGTCGAGAGCATAGTCGACTAGCTGCGCAAAATCCTCATGTCGATCCACTAAGTCAATTTGATTAGCGTTCACGATTAACAATGGCGCCGCATCGTAGTAGAGAAAGAATTCGCTGTACACCTCATTTAACTCTTCAAGATACTGCCGACTGATTGTCCGTTCCGACGCAATTCCTCGTCGATCAATTCGNTCAAGCAATCGGTCTACAGATGCCTGAAGGTAAATCACCAAATCCGGTGTTGGCGCATCGACGGTCATTTGACTGTAGACCTTGCTGTAGAGCTCGTATTCATCGGCATCGAGATTTACCTGAGCGAACAGAGGGTCCTTGTCGATGAGGAAGTCGGCAACCCTCAGAGGCCTAAAGAGGTCTTGCTGCTTTAAATCGTCGATNTTCTGAACGCGCTGGAATAGGAAAAATAGCTGCGTCGCCAACGCGTTTTGTCGACGGTTTTCATAGAACTTTGAGAGGAACGGATTCTCGTGCGCATCTTCCAGTAGCAATTGATAGTCAAATAGATCCGCAAGCTGTCGAGCTAGTGTTGTCTTTCCNACACCTATTGGCCCCTCAATCGCAATGTAGGGCTGAGGAACTCGACCTTTGAGGTCAATTGGCTGTGTGGTTCCTTCCGTCAAAACATACCTGCCTAAGCCACTATCGCACCGCTGATATCAATATCCTCACACCGTGAGATCGAGTGATGCCTGAGTTCATCACGAAGCGTACCAAGATCATCCAGTCCTGGCACCTTGTGATCGCTACCAAGCAGTTCAATCATTGGCTCGACCACAAACAGGCGGTCACTGATGCCCGGATGCGGAATCACGAGGTCGACCTCTTCGATCGATCGCCCGCCTATTTGAATGATGTCCAGATCGATGCAACGCTCACCCCAGTGCCGCAATTTCACACGCCCCATGGCGTGTTCAATACTTTGCAACTCATTGAGCAGACCGGTGGGTTCTCCGCAGTATTGACAGGTGGCGATCGCATTAAAAAAAGCCGGTTGATCCTGAGGTCCCATGGGAGGCGAGGTATAGAGGCTGGAAAGGGTTANGTCGGTCAGTCCNGNAATTTCCGACANTCGGACATACGCCTCTTTGATTCGCTCGGGCGGGTTGTTGATATTGGCCCCGAGCGCAATGACGGTGAGTGTCATTGGTTACGCTTTCTTCGACGAGGACGTTTGCGTTGTGGGATCTCGGTCGCCGGCAAACTACCGACCACCTCTGGAAANAACTGCTGTTGCTCTTCCCAAAATGCCACTGCCGACTTGAGTTGATCCGAGGATTCAGCTCTCAGTAACAACAAATCAAACGCCGCTCTAAAGCGTCTTTGCGCCAAGACAGACTTCACTCGTTTTGANGAGCATTTTTCTAGCCGTGGCTGTAGTTCCCAAATTTCTCGCATAGGAATTGAGAATCGCTTGGGGATGGCCACTCGCTGTAGCGTGATGGCCAGNACCTCTTGACCNGCTGCATTGATGGGCGAGCCGTCATGCGCACCGCTGCTGGCGATAGCATGGCCTTTAGCNGCGACCGCNGGCCANAATAAGGCACCAAGAAGAAAAGCTGGGGTGACGGGCTTTCCTCGAGCAATACGCGCGTCAGTATTACNCATGGCNTTCAGTATCAGGNCNCTCGACGACGCATCATCCATGGCCGGAAGGGCCTCAGGGAACAGGGGTTCTAGCAGTTTGTGGTTTGCCAGGTGCTCGATGGTAGGGGCCGCAAAACCAGCCATGAAAAGCTTAAGCGTTTCATCGAAGAGGCGNGCCGCGGGAATATCNGCCAGTAAATGTCTGCGTTCGCTAATCGCCGCTACNCTCGTTTGCTCGATAGAGAAACCGAGTTTTGCAGCGAACCTGACCACTCGTAGCATCCGCACCGGATCTTCGCTGTACCGNGTGGCAGGGTCTCCTATGATTCGAATAACCCGCCGTCGAATGTCTTCCAATCCGTNGAGGTCATCCAGGATCAGNTGATTAACAGGGTCTAGGTAGAGCGCATTGATTGTGAGATCACGACGCGCAGCATCCTGATCAAGTGTTCCATAGACATTATCGCGCAGTAGAAGGCCCTTCTGAGATTTAACTGCGGTCTTGGGGACCCCATCTTCGTGATGTCCTCGGAAGGTTGTGACTTCGATAATTTCTCTACCCATGCGCACATGGACAATCTGAAACCGGCGTCCAATGATGCGTGAGCCTCTGAACAAAGCGACCACCTGCTCAGGAGTGGCGTCGGTCGCCACATCAAAATCCTTGGGCCTTTTGCCNAGTAGAAGATCTCGAACAGCACCACCCACAATGAATGCACTGTAGTCATTATCACAAAGTCGTTCTACGACAGANACGGCTGCGCGTGATAACGCCGTGTGATCAATGAGGCTGCTGGAATCGATTGTTTGCAAAGTAACTGACTCGANGNCGACGAGTCGCGATCTTAACAACTCAGGTGCNGTGAGGGGAAAAAAAGAAACTGGGGGAAGTTACCTTCCCCGCCCAGGTCCGTAGTGACACATATTATTTTTATTCGGCCGCTTATTATTATTTTGGCTCTGTCACATGTAGTGCATTTGCCATGCCACTCGAACTTTCTTTATGTGAAACAATGACTTAACTTTTTTTGAGGTCATGCTCGATTAGGGATTGTTACAAAAGTGTTACCGAAGTAAACCTTCAGTGTTACCTATCGCACCATGGGCTTGATTATGCAGCGCCTCGTTTGCCCTTGCGGGGGAGGTCAAACCGCTGTCTTCGTTCCCACAAGCATTTCCGGCTAATGCCCAGCTTCTGAGCCAGCTCCGTTTCGTTCATGGCATCTTGATTTTCTAGGACAAAGCGCTGGAAGTAATCTTCAAGCGACAGCTCTTCAATTTCTGNCTCACTCACGGGCCTGGTGGTGGAAGTATCGGTTAGTGGGTCTACGGTAGACGGTTTAGTAAACGTCTCTAGGCTGCGGGTGTGAGTAGGAAGATTGAGGTCTTCTACGGAAATGACGTTGCCATCNGCCAGAACTAGCGCTCGCTCAATGGTGTGTTCCAGCTCNCGCACGTTTCCGGGCCAACTGTAATCTGACAGTGCTTGATAGGCCTCGTCNGACAGCGTTTTGATACCCACACCAAGGCGTCCNGCGACGCGTTTCACCAGCCAGTTGGTGAGGCCTTCAANATCGTCGCCGCGCGCCCGTAAAGGTGGGAGTTCGAGCCTTAGNACGTTAATACGATGAAAGAGATCGCGTCGGAAAGCATCAGTGTTCTCGAGCTCCACCAAGTTGCGGTGAGTGGCACATATGAGCCTTACATCGACACTGGCGCTCTCGACTGACCCGATGCGGCGAATNTCGCCCTCTTGAATGAATCTAAGTAGTCTGGCTTGTGCAGAGGGTGGCAACTCCCCGATTTCATCGAGAAACAGCGTGCCTCTATGAGCNGCTTCGATCAGTCCAACTCGCTGAGCGTTCGCNCCCGTAAACGCGCCTTTCTCGTAGCCGAATAACTCGGACTCAATCAATGTTTCAGGAATCGCNGCGCAATTGACCGATATGATGGGTTTGCTAGCGCGCTCGCTGGTTTGGTGAATGTGTCGAGCAACAAGCTCTTTGCCTGTGCCCGTTTCACCAATAATTAAAACGGTTGAACTCGCTTTGGCAGCTTTGTTTGCCATCGTCATCAAGGCGCGCATACCGACAGACTTACCAACAAATGCTTCTACAGCAGGTGCCGTGTTCTCCGTATTTTGCGTGTTGGCAAGTGATGCGCTTCGAATGGCATCCAAGACATCTTTTATGGGTGCGGGCTTCGCCCAGTAATCGCGCGCNCCCGCTTTCATCAGATCCACTGCCGATCTCAGTGACGCATGCTGAGCATGAATGAATACCGGGACGGGATGTAAATCCGCAATCAGCTGATTGGCGCCTGCTTCATTGCGCCCGGGATCGAGGATGGCAGCGTCAACGCGTTCCGCGGTTTTAATAGCCCCTAACGCGGAGAAGGGCGATGCTTTGATTACTTTCAGTCCCTCAGCCGCCAAGTCGTCAGCTGTGTGAGTGGCGCTAATGGGGTCATCATCGAGCAAGAGAACCGTAAGCATTACAACTCTTTCCTCCCAGAAATCGCCGATGAGGCTAACACGAACGTTTATACAAATGTCACCTAGGTAACACTTATCGTGTTGAAAAGTTACAGATTTCTGCGATTAAGAGCATCGCGCCGCCAGTTGATGGTCGCGTGATGCAGAATATCGCTAACGCAATCCATATCTGTCGGGGGGCTGGGCTGCCCTAGAAACGCCAATGCATGGCGCAGGTTGGCGCTGGGGGCTTCTGTATCAACGGCGAGAGCGCCTGTTTGTTTACTGAGCTTATTGCCCGCTTCATCAGTGACAATGGCTAGATGACCGTATTTGGGTGACGGGCGTCCGAGGGTTTGATGAACCACCATTTGACGTAGGCTCGATTGAAGTAGGTCTTCGCCGCGGATGACATGGGTGTAGCCCTCATCAAGGTCATCCACCGCCGTTGCTAGCTGATACGCAATCAGCCCATCCCTGCGCTTTACAATAAAATTTTCAGGCAGAGATCCGGCCTGCTGTTCGCCTAGAAACAGATCGTTAATTGTTTGGGGTGTATTGGAAGGCAGGTGGAAACGGACGCTGCCTTCAATATCCTCTCGCCCCCTGCAGTTGGAGACGCATGCACCAAACTCCCCCAGGGTTGCTCTTGTGCACAGACAGTCGAACAAATAATTGTTGTCTCTGAGTTTTGACAGATAGTTCTCATGAGCCTCTCGACGCTGNCTTTGCAGAATAATGGAACCATCCCAGATCAAGCCGTGACGCTCTAAGCAGAGGGGAATGGATTCAAAGCTGCTTTTGTCATGGCGCGGCGGATCGATGTCATCGATACGCAGATACCACTCACCGCGGTGTGCCCGAGCATCGAGGAAGCTACCGAGTGCTGTGACTAAGGAGCCCATGTGGAGTGGGCCCGTAGGAGATGGAGCGAATCGTCCTCGATACATCAAGTCCGCAAAGCCCCCCTCTATTAACCCAACTCTTGACGTTCCTTGATTTCAGCCAAGGTCTTGCAGTCAATGCAAAGGGTCGCCGTAGGTCGTGCTTCCAATCGCTGAACGCCGATCTCGATACCACAGGCATCGCAGTAACCATAATCGTCGATCGAAATTCGCTCTAATGTGCCGTCGATCTTTTTGATCAGCTTGCGCTCGCGATCGCGTGCACGCAGCTCGAGGCTGAACTCCTCCTCCTGCGTCGCGCGGTCCGCCGGATCAGGGAAATTCGCCGCCTCATCTTTCATGTGACCGACTGTTTTTGTGACTTCATTTACCAGGTCGGCTCTCCAGCTCAACAGAAGCTGGCGGAAATGTTCCAGTTGCTCCTCGTTCATGTAGCTCTCACCACGCGAGGGCTTGTATGGCTTGAAGTTGTCAAAGTTCTGAACCTCGCCCACGGCACGAGCGACATTGGATGGTCCTTTTGCCTTGGCTTTGGGCGCCGCCTTGGACTTTGTAGCAGGCTTGGCCTTTGCTTCAGCTTTCTTCGCCGGTGCTGCCTTGGCTTTGGGTGCCGCTTTGGCCTTGGGCGCTGCTTTGGCCTTGGGCTCCGCTTTGGCTTTAGGTGCCGCTTTGGCCTTGGGCGCTGCTTTGGCCTTGGGTGTTGCCTTAGCTTTAGGCTTAGCCTTGGTTTCGGTAGTCTTCTTCGTTGCCATGTGGGTTTCCATTGAAACGCATGCGTAGTGGGACGCAGTTGACCTGCGCGTTTGGGCACGGGAAGCTATCAGAATTGAGGGCGCTTGACTAGCGGCTTTTGAGTGCGTTTGTAACATGGAGCAAAGAACGCATAATGAAGGCTCTTGTGTGAGGCATCTACTGAAAACATGACCGATGAATTGCTTGCGTTAGGACTCTCAGAGCATGGGCTCGTCTCACATGGCGAGCATATTGCGCTCGACGCCGAAGCATCGCGATGTTTCAGTTTGCTTCAGCAGGATGCAAGAGCCTCAGGACTCAACATCGTAGCTGCCTCGGGTTTTCGATCGTACGCCTCTCAACTGAGTATTTTTAATGCCAAGTGGCGAGGCGACCGTCCCGTTCTCGATGACACCGACCGTCCGCTCAGCAGAGAAAATTATTCCGAGGAGCAATGGTTGCATCGCATACTGCGTTTCTCGGCACTACCCGGTACATCCCGCCATCACTGGGGTACCGATCTCGATGTGTTTGATCCGACTCTTTTACCCCAAGGCCGCAACCTGGCTTTAACACCCAGTGAATACAGTGAAACCGGCTGTTTCGCCTCACTGACGCGGTGGCTAGATCATGCAATTGCTGACGGACACTCTCATGGCTTTCAGCGACCGTATGACGTGGATCGCGGGGGCGTGTCGATCGAACCGTGGCATTTGAGTTACTTGCCGCGGGCAGAGCAGTTGCGTCTACACCAGTCTCCCTATGCTCTTCGCGAATTGTGGGACCGATTGCCCGACTTGAGACCTCAGGGTTACGAAGTGGTCTCCCCGTGTCTTGATGAGATTTTCGCTCGCTACGTGCTTTAGCTTTACCAGCGATCGTCGGATGGAAGCTTTTTATCCACGAGATGCTTTTGGAGGGTCACGTAGATCGGAAGACCCTCCGCGTAGTCTGGGTACGCTTCGCCCATGATAAGGGGAGCGAAGTAGCGACGAGCCTCGTCCGTTATGCCAAAGCCATCATCGCTGAAAAAACTTTTGGGCATCATCTTTTCTTGATTTGCGACCTCGTCTAATGGCGCTGTACCAATGTGCCATTGGTACGGGTCATCGCTCGTTCGCTCGATGGTCGGCATTAGCGCATTCTTTCCTTCCATCGCAAGCTCAACGGCCGATTTGCCAAGCGCAAAGGCCTGATCGAGATCGGTCTGGCTCGCAATATGTCGCGCAGCACGCTGTAAGTAGTCGGCGACGGCCCAGTGATACTTGTAGCCGTGAGCTTGCTTGATCAAGTTGGCAAGCTTAGGCGCGAGGCCGCCTAGTTGAACATGCCCAAACGCGTCTTTGGATGTTGAACCCGATAGCAGCTGGCCATCGGCCGTTTGGGTGCCCTCTGACGCGACGATGACGCAAAACCCGCAGGTCTCTACCGTTTCTTTTACCTTCGCTAGGAAACGGGCTTCATCAAAGGCTATTTCAGGGAACAAGATTATGTGTGGTGCATCGCCTTCCTGTTGCGCAGCCAATCCCGCGGCGCCGGCAATCCACCCTGCGTGTCGACCCATGACTTCCAGTATGAATACCTTTGTCGACGTGGCGCACATGCTCGCGATGTCCATGGCCGCTTCTTGGGTTGATAACGCAACATATTTAGCGACTGAGCCGAATCCCGGGCAGTTGTCGGTAAATGGCAGATCGTTATCAATGGTTTTGGGAACATGAATTGCTTGGAGAGGGAACCCCATTTTTTCGCCAATTTCTGATACTTTCTGGCAGGTATCGGCAGAATCGCCGCCGCCGTTGTAAAAGAAATAGCGAATGTTGTGAGCTCGGAACACCTCAATCAAACGTTCGTATTCCGCACGATTCTCATCAATTCCCTTAAGCTTGTATCGACACGAACCAAACGCTCCCGAGGGCGTTGTCATGAGACCTTTAATGGCTTCTGGGGTTTCTTGGGAAACATCGATTAACTCTTCACGCAGGGCACCAAGAATACCGTTCTGTCCCGCATAGACCTTTGCAATTTTCTCGGGGAAGGCCGCGGCGGTCTCAATGACTCCGAGAGCACTCGCGTTGATAACAGCCGTAACACCGCCTGATTGTGCGTAAAAGGCGTTCGGGGCTTGATCTGCAGACATCAGGGTCTCCTTGCGCGGCTGACTTAAGATCAGAAAGAACATGATACGCTTGTCGTTGCACTTTGGAGCGCTTGATGTCTAAACGCGTACACATACTCGGTATTTGTGGGACCTTCATGGGTGGGGTGGCACTACTGGCTCGCGAGTTGGGGTACGAGGTAACGGGTTCCGATGCCAATGTTTATCCGCCCATGAGCACAATGCTTGAGACCGCCGGCATTGCAGTTCAGGAGGGTTATTCCTCTGAGCACTTGAAGCCGGCGCCCGATCTTGTGGTTATTGGTAATGCCTTGTCTCGAGGTAATGAAGCCGTCGAGTATGTGCTCGATCGTCAGATGCCCTATGTTTCGGGTCCGCAGTGGCTGGGTGAAAATCTTCTTCAGGGCCGACACGTCGCGGCTATCTCTGGGACGCACGGCAAAACGACGACGTCTTCTATGCTGACCTGGATACTGGAATGTCAGGGGTACAATCCGGGCTTTCTNATTGGNGGGGTGCCGTTTGGCTTTGAGGGATCAGCGAGACTGGGCGAGGGNCCCTTTGTCGTAGAGGCGGACGAGTACGATTCAGCCTTTTTCGACAAGCGATCAAAGTTTGTTCACTACAAGCCTCAAACACTGGTTATCAACAATCTTGAATTTGACCACGCCGATATTTTTGCGGATCTCAACGCTATTCAGACGCAGTTCCACCACCTCGTGCGTTGTGTGCCCTCGAACGGCACGATTTTCGCGAGCAAGGGTGAGGCTATTGATGAGGTCTTGCGCCGAGGNTGCTGGACGCCTGTCAATCGCATCGACACCGGCTCNTCGGGTGATTGGTCAATACAGGCCATTGATGAGTGCTTTGGNGAGTTTCAGATCNNCTCGCCNACGGGCGATTGCGCGNTGATTAAATGGGGGCTCATAGGNCGNCACAATGCCGAAAATGCACTTGCAGCCGTCGCAGCCGCATGCGCAATGGGCGTCAGTCTGAACGGGGCCTGTNACGCCCTNCGCCGATTCGAAGGCGTCAAGCGACGGCTTGAACTTTTGGGNACGCCGAATGATATCGCCGTCTACGACGATTTTGCGCATCACCCGACGGCCGTTAAAACGACGCTNGAGGGGCTNNGNCATGCTGCCGGTGAACNNAGAGTTGTCGCAGTTATAGAGATTCGTTCGAACACNATGAAGCGAGGCACGCATCAGCAGGAGCTAACTCCCGCAACCCGGCACGCNGATCTTGTCTTTTGGTATGAGCCCGATGGACTTGATTGGTCCATGAGCGACACGACGTCGGAACTCGATGGGCATTTTGTGTTCAGAGATATCGGCCAGCTTCATGACGCATTAGTGCGGAAGCTTAATAGNGGCGATCATGTTGTAATTATGAGTAATGGAAGCTTCTCCGGTCTGCACCGGCAGTTGCTACAATCGCTGTCACCGTAGGACAGCTTTCACGGAGTCTTCAGTTTGTCGATTTATGAGCGCGCGATCACTCGCCACTTTGGCCTAATTGTTCTATTNATGGTTGNCNTGGCGGGCCTTGCCGTGTCGCAACTGGACAAGGTTCGGTTGGATGCCTCATCGGATTCACTTCTGCTTCAGGGCGACCCGGATTTGGCTTTNTTCAGAGAGGCAACCGATCGCTACGAGAGCTATGAGTTTTTGATCTTGACCTGGGAGCCAGCGACGCCACTGCTAAGCGACGAATCGTTGCTGGGTCTTGCTGGTCTGGTTGATGATTTGGAGGCGGTGAAGGGCGTTAGAAGCGTCACTTCAGCTCTGGATGTGCCTTTATTAGAAAGCCCTCCCATATCCCTGACCGATCTCTCAGATCTAGATGCCATATCGACTCTGCGGAACCCCAGTGTGGATCGCGAACTAGCACTCAACGAGTTCACCACCAGTCAGCTCTACCGAAACTTGCTGGTGAGTGAGGGAGGGGACCTTACTGCTGTTCAAGTCACGATAGAGCCGAACAAAGACATTGAACGATTGGGTGACCTTAGGGATGAACTCCGGCGCCAGGTGGCGACCGGAGCGTCAGAGCAGGTTAAAACGGAATTGGCCGATGTGGAGTCGGCTTACGACGAGGCAACGCGCACTGTTAATGCGGAGCGAGCCGAGCTGGTGGCGAGTGTGCGTGGCGTGGCTGACGCCTACCGAGGGCAGAGCCAAATTTTCGTTGGTGGTGTGCCCATGATTGCGGCCGACATGCTCGATTTTGTGCAGGATGATCTGGTGACGTTCGGCCTCGCCATTATTGGTGTCATGGTGGCGATGCTGGCTTTGATCTTTCGGGATTACCGATGGGTGATCGTGCCTATCGTTAGTTGTTCGCTCTCAGCACTTATTATGCTGGGCATCCTTGGATTTACAGACTGGCGGATGACGGTTATTTCATCCAACTTTGTCGCGGTATTACTCGTTGTGGCATTAGCCCTCGCTATTCATTTGGTGGTTCGCTACCGAGAGCTCGAGGTCAAAGAGCCTGATCTGCCGCGGGCCGCAAGGGCGGTACGTGCAGCACAACTCATGTTTGTGCCTTGNTTTTACACGGCAGTGACCACCATGGTGGCATTTACGTCATTGGTCGTCGCAGGCATCAAACCGGTCATCGATTTCGGCTGGATGATGACCGCGGGTATCGTCGTTGCTTTCCTCATTAGCTTTACGCTGGTTCCTGCCCTGATAGCNCTGCTGCCAGAACTCAAGGCGGCNGGCGCAACGGATGAGATGAGCATGACCCGGCGNTTTGCTGCAGTTGTCGAGCGGTTTGGTCGAACGGTCATTNTGGTCACGGGTGTGCTGGTGGTTTTGGTGGCCATTGGCTTGTCNCGACTGCAGGTCGAAAACCGATTTATCGACTATTTCAAAGACACCACGGAAATCTACCAGGGGATGGAGCTACTGGACTCTCGNTTGGGTGGCACCATACCCCTCGATATTATTTTGTACCCGCCTNCAGAAGACACTGAGGTAGTGACCGCTTTTGTCAGTGAGGAGACCGATGGCGGGTTTAGCGATGAGGGCTCTGCCGACGTGGACGCATTNGATTCAGAGTCAGGTTTTGAGGGCGACGACGATTTCTGGGNAGACGATCCATTTGGCGAGGATGTCTCGTTCGCCGATGAGAACTCTGCAGAGATAGGCTATTGGTTCTCACTCGAGGGACGTGACTTAATCGATCAGATTCACGCCATTGTTGAGTCACGTGAAGAGTCCGGGAAAGTACTGTCCCTATCCACTGGCTTCTCGGTCATGGATCGCCTTTACGACGATAAGNTGGGCAGTGTTGAGCTCGCGCTCGTTGAGAGGAGCCTGCCTGGGGATGTCGCCGAGGTGCTAATAGCACCTTATTACGACCCTGTTGAGCAACAAGCACGCATTACCGTTCGAGCGATGGAAACCAGCAAAACGTTGCGCAGGGCTGAGTACCTGGAATCGCTCTACGCACAAATACTGGCTGACACCGGACTCGATGAAACTCGGGTCAAATTCACNGGNTTNCTGGTGCTCTACAACAACGTNCTGCAAAGCCTTTACGCCTCGCAAATACTCACGCTNGGTGCGGTTTTTGTCGCTATCGGGCTCATGTTCCTGGCGCTTTTCCGGTCNGTGTCGCTCGCNTTGCTAGGGCTGGCACCCAATATNCTCGCNGCTGGANTNGTATTGGGTGTCATGGGTTTGGCGGGTATCCCNCTGGACATTATGACCATCACGATTGCCGCCATTGTGGTGGGCATGGGTGTCGACAACTGTATTCANTACATCCATAGATTTCGGAAAGAATTTGCGGTNGATCAGAACTATCGNGAGGCGATGTACCGAAGCCATGGCAGCATTGGACGGGCGATGTACTACACAACGCTNACCGTGGTTGTGGGCTTTTCAATGCTGACGTTGTCCAACTTCACGCCCAGTATTTATTTTGGTGTCTTGACCGTCATGGCAATGCTCGCAGCGGTGATGGGAGCCTTGCTCCTCCTACCAAAGTTGATGCTCACCTTTAAACCTTTGGGACCAGAGGCNGNTTAGTGGAATGTCGNGCAGGCTGNGGTGCGTGCTGCATTGTGCCCGCAATTCATACGCCCTTTGTTGGAATGCCTAAGGGCAAGGCCAAGGGAGANCGATGNGTGCATCTTGACGATAACTGGTTGTGCGGCTTATTCGATGACCCGCGACGTCCAGATTGTTGTAGTCAGTTTCAGGCAGAAGCCGCCTTCTGCGGCAGTTCTAGAGTAGAAGCGCTACAGTTGTTAACAGAGTTAGAAGCGTTGAGCGATCCAGAAGGAGCCTGAGTTGATCGATATTCCCTTATTNCCCCTTGGAACGGTTCTGTTTCCGTCGGGTCGGCTGCCGTTACAGATCTTTGAGCGGCGTTACGTGGACATGATTTCGAAGTGTATGCGTGAGGGAACGGGTTTCGGCGTCGTGTGGATCAGACGCGGCTCAGAGGTTGCTGAGGCGTCGGTGACAAGTCTTGATCTGGGTGATTACGGGACCATGGCTNCCATCGTTGACTGGGACCAACTNCCCAATGGTTTGCTCGGGATTACGATCGAGGGTGNTGAGCGCTTCCACATCGAAGAGGTGTGGCGAGATGACTCGGGCCTNAATATGGCGCGNGTTGATATTGAGCCNCACCCCGACCCGGTTGAGGTTCCAGAGGAAGGCCGTTCCATGATTGATGTATTAGCCGGTTTGCAGCGTCACCCAGAAGTTAGGCGACTGGGTCTAACAGTTGATACGGGTAATGCGTGGAATATCTGTCATGTGCTGACACAACTGCTTCCCATCGATAACTCAGTGAAATACGAATTGCTGGGAATTACCGACATCAACGTTTACGTTGATGAGTTGGACGAGTTGTTGAGCGAGCTCTCCGGCTAGCTTACTCCTGGTCGTCGCTCTCGCTTTCTGGCCATGACCAGCCGCCGAGTGCCTGCCAGCGATTAACAATGCCTGCAAATAACTCTGCGGTCTTTCGTGCNTCGTAATCTGCAGAATGCGCTTCACTGTTGCTGAATTCTATGCCNGCTCGTTTGCAGGCCTGTGCCAGTACGGTATGTCCGTACGCCAGTCCTGCCAGGGTTGATGTGTCGAAGTGCGAGAAGGGGTGAAACGGATTTCTTTTGATTTGACAGCGTTCGGTCGCTGCGTTCAAAAAGCCAGCATCAAAATGTGCATTGTGTCCGACTAAAATAGCTCGACTACAGCCTTGGGCCTTAACCTCACGCCTCACCTCACTAAAGATGTCACCGAGCGCAATTTCCTCCGGTACGGCATNGCGTAGGGGGTTTTCTGGGTCAATGCCTGTGAACTCAAGTGCGGAAGGTTCTAGGTTGGCACCTTCAAAGGGGTCAACATTCCTCGCAATGGTATGACTAACCGAGAGCTGACCCTCATNATCGATAGCGAAAAACGTCGCCGCGATTTCCAGAATGCCGTCTGTACTCGCATTGAATCCNCCGGTCTCTAGGTCGACGACCACGGGTAGGAAGCCTCGAAATCGGTGCTTGAACAAGACGGAAGACGTGTCGCTCATTGAGTGGGTTCCAGTCGCCACCTNAGGAGCTCTCCTGCACGCAGTGGAACCACNGTGCTGTGTCCAAACTGCAGACTCTCTGGGCTCAGGTTGTCTTCTTTAACAAGATCTACGGTCTCTTCGTTTCGCGCCCTTCCGTAGAAGTCTGCTCCGAAGTGGCTGGTAAAGGCCTCTAGCTTATCGAGNCTNTTCTCTTGCTCGAAGACTTCTGCNTACAGGGGAATCGCTGCATGTGCACTGTAACAACCTGCGCAGCCACACGATGATTCCTTTGTTTCGATGGTGTGGGGCGCGGAGTCGGTTCCGATNAAAAANCTTGGATTGCCAGAGGTTGCNGCTCGTCTCAGTGCCTCCTTGTGTTGTCTCCGCTTGAGAATGGGGAGACAGAAGAGATGCGGTCTAATACCGCCCACAAGCATATCGTTTCGATCAAACAGCAGGTGTTGAGGAGTGATGGTTGCTGCCACACCCGCTCTCGCTTCGGNTACGAAATTGACNGAATCCTNGGTGGTGATGTGCTCCAGAATAACGCGCAACTCNGGNAATTCTTCGATTAAGGGAGCNAAGGTCCGCTCAATGAACTTTGCCTCTCGATCGAAGATATCTACGTCAGGATCCGTGACTTCCCCGTGAACAAGTAGGGGTACGTTNTGCGACTGCATGGCTTCGAGAGTGGGCTTCAACGNCTCAAGGCCTGTCACACCTGCATCAGAGTTCGTCGTGGCCCCTGCCGGATAGAGCTTCACACCACAGACCAGATTTGACTGGGCAGCGACTGCAATATCCTCGGGGGTCGTAGCATCCGTGAGGTACAGGGTCATCAACGGCTCAAATTGAGGGTGCCCTTTTAGAGCGGACATGATCCTNCTGTGGTAAGCCGTNGCGTCTGCAGCNGTTTTAACCGGAGGTGTCAGATTCGGCATGACCACTGCACGATTTGCCCAGGCCGCAACATCATTGACCGTGCGCTCAAGCATGTNGCCATCGCGCAAATGGATATGCCAGTCATCTGGTTTCGTAATCGTAATGCGAGACATTTTTCGGCCTTTAGTGACGCTTGGGCGCTAGTTTAGCAGTGATCGNCTGTCCATCGGGCGTCGCCCCGCGTAAACTTCACGCCCAGTTTACAGGAGTCGTCAATGAGTAGCGTTAACAAAGTCGTGCTTGCCTATTCCGGAGGTCTTGANACTTCGGTCATCGTTCGGTGGTTGCAAGATACCTATCACTGTGAGGTNGTGACATTTACNGCCGACATNGGTCAAGGCGAGGAAGTCGAGCCGGCTCGAGCCAAAGCCGAAGCGCTGGGTGTAAAAGAGATTTACATCGACGATTTACGTGAAGAGTTTGTTAGAGATTTTGTCTTTCCCATGTTTCGGGCCAATACGATTTACGAGGGCGAGTACTTGCTCGGTACGTCGATTGCAAGACCGCTNATTGCGAAGCGATTGGTTGAGATTGCCAATGAAACCGGTGCGGATGCGATATCGCATGGCGCGACGGGAAAGGGCAATGATCAAATTCGATTTGAACTGGGTGCCTATGCGCTAAAGCCAGGAATCCAAGTGATCGCTCCGTGGCGGGAGTGGGACCTTAACTCGCGCGAGTCACTCATGACCTACTGTGCCGAACGCTCGATTCCGGTCGATTTCTCTTCTGCTTCTAAGAAATCGCCTTACTCTATGGACGCGAATTTACTCCACATTTCCTATGAGGGTGGTGTGTTGGAGGACCCCTGGTGTCCGCCAGAGGAATCGATGTGGCGTTGGTCGGTTTCNCCTGAGGCTGCCCCNGAAGTGGGCGAAGAACTAACACTCACGTTTGAATCAGGNGATGTCGTTGCAATTGATGGTGAGCCTATGTCTCCTGCGACCGTACTTGCCCATCTAAACAAAGTGGGTGGAGCGCACGGCATTGGTCGTTTAGACATCGTTGAGAACCGTTACGTTGGCATGAAGTCTCGNGGTTGTTANGAAACACCCGGTGGTACCATTTTGTTGCGCGCNCACCGTGCTATTGAATCTCTCACGCTGGATCGCGAGGTGGCTCATTTAAAGGATGAGTTGATGCCACGTTANGCAAAATTGATCTATAACGGCTACTGGTGGGCGCCNGAGCGCCTGATGCTGCAAGCCGCGATCGATGNCTCGCAAACGGTGGTNAATGGNGACGTTCGTNTCATGTTGTATAAAGGAAACGTTATAGTGACGGGGCGCCGTTCAGCAGATTCGTTATTTGATGATGCAATCGCAACGTTCGAGGATGACGCAGGGAAATATGATCAGGCAGATGCCGAAGGCTTCATTAAATTGAACGCATTGCGTCTGCGGATTGCTGCTGAGAGNGGTCGGTCAGTCTTGGGCGGCGAGTAGCGNGAGCCCNCACCTGACAGAGNCCATAGCTAACGAAGAATAAAAAGGNATACGGTATGAACAATACGCCAGAAACAGCGATCCATACGGACGTGATGATTGTGGGAGCTGGTCTCTCGGGTATTGGCGCTGCGGTTCATTTGCAAAAGAACTGCCCCAACCGTGACTACCTGATCATTGAGCGCCGCGATGCCATTGGCGGCACCTGGGATCTGTTCAAATACCCCGGTATTCGCTCCGATTCGGATATGCATACCCTAGGTTACAACTTCAAACCGTGGCGTGCTGAAAAAGCGATTGCTGACGGACCTGCCATTTGGGACTACGTCAATGAGACCGCGGACGAGCACGGTATCAGGGACCGGATTCGTTTCGGCCATAAACTGATGGCCTCTTCNTGGTCGACAGAGTCAGCNTCTTGGCTGCTGACAGTTGAGACGGGCAATGGTGAAACGCAGTATTTCAGCTGCAACTTCCTCTTGATGTGTGCCGGCTATTACAACTACGACGCGGGGCANCAACCCGAGTTTCAGGGCCGTGATGACTTCCAAGGTACCTGGGTCCACCCCCAATTCTGGCCTGAGGNCCTCGACTACAGTGGCAAAAAGGTTGTGGTGATTGGCAGCGGCGCCACTGCAATGACNTTGGTNCCCAANATGACGCAGCGTGCTGAAAAGGTCACNATGGTGCAGCGATCGCCAACCTACGTGGTATCGAGACCGTCGGTTGATCGGGTTGCCAATTTCTTGCGCGCCATTATGCCGTCGAGTTGGGCTTACGNCTTGGTTCGCCTCCGAAACACACTCTGGCAGCAGCTCATTTATAACCAGACACGAACCAACCCCGATCGCGTGGCACAAACGTTAATCGAAGACGTTGAAAAGGCGGTGGGTGACATCGTAGACGTCAAAAAACACTTCACACCGACCTATAACCCATGGGATCAGCGCCTGTGCTTAGTNCCTGACGACGATTTATTTNCCGCACTGCGCACCGGTAAAGCCGAGGTGGTGACTGATACTATCTCGCATATCGATGCGACGGGACTGGTGACAGGTTCGGGCGAGCATGTCGATGCCGATATCATTGTNTCAGCGACAGGCATCGAGCTTCTCAATTTGGGAGGGGCTGATTTCACGGTCGATGGGAANCCCGTTAATTTCGCGGATGAATGGACCTACAAAGGGGTCATGTGTTCGAACCTTCCTAACATGGTTCAAACCTTTGGTTACATCAACGCATCATGGACCTTACGAGCAGACCTGACGGCAGAGTGGGTGTGCCGGGTGCTCAACCACATGGAAGAGTTCGGGTTTGAGCAGGCGACTCCCCGTATTCCNGACTTGCTAGCGAAGACCATGGAGAAGCGTTACTGGATACACGACTTCTCGGCGGGCTATATGCAGCGAATGATGCCGAAATTGCCTCGTCAGGGAACACAGATGCCGTGGGTTAACCCTCAAAACTATCGCAAAGACAAAAAGATGTTCCGCGGCAGTGCCATCTCTGACGGAGCACTGATTTTCACATCGCGTCACACCGCAGAAGAGCCGCTGAAGNACGCGAGTTAAGCGTCATGGATAGGGCACTTCAAGAGTCGCACATTGACTGCCCTTACTGTTGGGAGTCTATCTCCGTATTGCTGAATCCCGAGGACTTGGGAGAGCAGTACATTGAGGATTGCCAGGTCTGTTGNAGGCCNATCGAGTTCCTGATTACGCAAGGTGGCATGGGTGAGCTGATAGCCGTGGTATCGGCTGACTCGGAATAACACGGCTATCTGTTGCTCTGCACGTATCTGACTTATTCTCACAGGGAGGTTGAATAGACGGCCCTTTATGATGATGCAAACGACTCTCGTGACTTTTTCAAAGATGTTTAGCNTTAGCGTCCTGGCGCTGACGCTATTGCTTCCCAATAGCTCCCCTGCCGCTGAGCGGAGAATTGAAACCACTGTCTTAGCGAAGTCGACGCAAGACTGGGGTGGTTNGGCGCTTGAACACTATGCCAAAGGTCAACCCGAAGTCACGGTTGCGCGCATAACAATACCTGCCGGCATGGCCTTGCCACTCCACGAGCATCCNTTTATGACCGCAGGTGTCGTTCTGCAAGGGATCATTGAAGTGAGAACCGACAGCGGGAAAACGCATGTCGCGCGAGCGGGTGATGCCGTTGTCGAATTGGTNAATCAGCCGCACGGTGGCGCCAATATTGGCGATGAAGATGCGGTGATNTTGGTGGTATATGCGGGTGTTGAAGGTCAGCCAGTAACGGTGCCGTTAGGTCATTTGTCGCCGTAAAGGGTTGCGAGACCGCCAACTCTGCGGTTGATGCAGGTCTTAACTTGGCTGCAAATTCAGCTTTTAATGCAAATTCAGCTTTTAATGAAAGTCCCTCGANTTAACTGCCAGATGACTCAGTGCATGACTGTGGTCGTATAGGGCGCTGGCAATAACNTGTGTGACGCCGTCACGTGACTCTACCGTACCCTTGATCAGTAAGAGTTGTGCGGTCATCAGGGCAGCCCTGAACTGTTCCTGAATGCCGGGCCACACCACCACATTGATGTTTCCGGTCTCATCTTCGAGTGTGAGGAAAACAACACCTGACGCGGTTCCCGGTCGCTGGCGGCAGGTGACGAGTCCGGCTGTTCTTACAAAGCGNCGATTACCCATGGTGATGAGTTCCGACTGTTTACGACATCGATCGAACGGCGATTGTTGCCGTAAGAGTGCCAGGGGATGTGTACGCAGGGTTANACCGGTGCTTTGGTAGTCAAATAGGACATTTTCCGTCATTGAGGGCGGAGCAATGGCGAGAGCACCATCCTCGGTAGGTGAGTGCTCATCACCGAGTAACGGATGGGCCTCTTTGACGGCCATGACAGCCCAATGTGTTTTGTGGCGATGTCCCGAGAGTGCTGACAGGGTATCAGCGGCTGATAGCGCCTCTAAATCGTCCCTATCCANCTTTGCACGCCGTTTAAGATCCANGACCGACTGAAAANCACCTGCTCGNCGAGCATCAATTAGCTGGTCTGCGCCACGTNTACTGAGCCCTTTAACCAGTCGGAATCCCAAGCGAATGGTGTTTTGAGAAGACTGCTGTGTTGAGAGTAGNTGGTGGTCCCAGTCGCTGGCGTTGACATCTACAGGTAGTGCGCTAATACCGTGTCGCTCTGCATCTTGAATAAGCTGCGAAGGCGTATAAAAACCCATGGGTTGACTGTTGAGCAGGCCGACATAGAAGGCACCGGGGTGGTGGCGCTTAAACCATGAGGATACATACGCTAACAGGGCGAAGCTTGCTGAGTGAGATTCTGGAAACCCGTAGCCCCCAAACCCTTTAATTTGGCTGAAGAGCTGGTCTGCAAATTCTGCGCTATACCCACGATTTAACATNCCTGTTTTGAGCTTGTTCTCAAACGTCAGCANTTTGCTGTTCTTNCCCCAGTTGGTGATAGCCCTTCTNAGTGAGTCAGCCTCTCCACCACTAAATCCGGCGGCCACCATGGCCAGCCGAATGACCTGCTCCTGAAAAATCGGTACCCCGAGTGTGCTTTCAAGCACGGACTGGATGGCNGGATCTGGGTAAGTAATGGGCTCCNAGCCTGCTCGTCGTCGCAGGTAGGGATGCACCATATCCCCTTGAATAGGGCCTGGCCTAACAATGGCAATCTCGATAACAAGGTCATAAAAGCAGGTNGGTTTTAGCCGGGGTAGCATCGACATCTGAGCTCGGGACTCAATCTGGAATACACCTAAAGAGTCCCCGGTCTGCAACATGCGGAAGGTGGCCTGATCGTCTTTGGGTATGTCCTGAATGCTTCGAATAGAGGGTGTGTTCCGTTGAACCAGGGCGAGTGTTTTACGAATAGCGGAGAGCATCCCCAGCGCNAGGATGTCCACTTTCAGTAAACCCAACGCTTCGATNTCTTCTTTATCCCACTGAATGACAGTTCGGTTTGGCATGCTGGCATTTTCGATAGGTACCAAATTCGAAATAGGGCCACGACTAATCACAAAGCCGCCGACATGCTGAGATAAATGCCGTGGAAATCCGAGGATTTGCTGTGTCNTTTTCAAGAAGAGATCGGCCTGCTGGCTGCTCGCCTGAATGCCTTGNTCCTTGAACTTGGCAGTNAGCTCACGCTCTCGATTCCACCACGCGAGTGATTTAGCCAGGTCTTCTACGAAGACAGTGTCCATTCCGAGTGCTTTACCGACGTCTCTTACGGCGCTGCGCGAGCGGTAGGTGATGACTGTTGCTGCGAGGGCCGCGCGCCGACGGGTATATTTTTCGTAAATGTACTGAATGACCTCTTCGCGTCGCTCATGCTCGAAGTCAACATCGATATCAGGTGGCTCATCGCGCTCCCGAGATATGAAGCGTTCGAATAGCAGTGATACATGCTCGGGCGAGACTTCGGTAATGTGCAGGCAATAGCAGACGACCGAGTTGGCAGCCGAGCCACGACCTTGGCACAAGATGCCTCTTTCACGCGCGAAGTTAACAACGTCATAAACGGTGAGGAAGTAATACTCGTAGTTGAGTTCGGTGATGAGTTCGAGCTCGTGCTCGATACGTTTGTGTATGTCACCCGGGATACCGTTGGGCCATCGTTTATTCGCACCTTCTGAAACACACGCGCGTAAATAGCTATTGGCCGAGTGACCCTTCGGAACCACTTCTTCAGGGTATTCGTAACGAAGCTCATCCAGACTGAAGTGGCATTGCTGTGCCAGTCGTAAGGTCTCGCCAATCAGTTCAGGAGGGTAGAGTGGGGCTAGCTTATCGAGGCGCCTGAGGTGTTGCTGACTATTACTCGAGCGTCGTTTCCCAAGTTCCTGTACCGAACTGTTGTGACGTATAGCCGTTACGACATCGTGCAGCATCTTTCTGCTCGCCGAATGCATTTCCACGCTGCCACAGGCAATGAGTGGTGCTTTTAGTTCGGAGGCAATCTGTTGTAACTCAGCTAGGCGCGCGGTGTCGTCGTGGTGTAAGAGCTGCGTCACGCCAATCCAGAATCGATCAGCAAAGCGGCGTGACAGTATCTCAGCGTGGTGTTTCTCCTCGTCAATGTGTGTTGGCAGCCAAATGATGAAACAGCGCTTGAGGTGAAAATAAATATCGCGCAGGTGCGTCAGGTACTGTCCTTTTTCGCTACGTCGACGCGAGCGACTGATCAAGCTCGATAATTCACCATAGGCTGCCCGTGATGGCGCAATGGCGACGAGTTTTAATCCTTCACTGACATTAAATTCGCTACCAATGATGAGTTTGAAGTCGAGCTCTTTTGCAACCACATGGGCTTTAACAACACCCGCAAGAGAGCATTCGTCTGTCATCGCCAGGGCGGAGTAACCCAGATGTGCCGCTTGTTCGACAAGTTCGGACGGGTGCGATGCGCCTCTGAGGAAGCTGTAGTTACTTAGGCAGTGAAGCTCGGCGTAGGACATAATAAAATACTGTATTTTTATACAGTATTCTGCCTTTGGCAATAACCCCCACATTGAGTCAGTTGTCAGTCATACTGGCGCCTGCATCTTCAAGTGAGGAAAGGCTGCGCCATGTTTAAACGGATTGTTACTGCCTGTATTGCTGTGTTGGTCGTGGGTTGTACGGGGCTGCCCGACGATGTCGAACCCGTCGCTGATTTTGACCCGGAGCGCTACCTCGGAACATGGCATGAAATAGCCCGCCTCGATCACAGCTTTGAGCGTAATTTA
>NZIH01000052.1 GCA_002691565.1 Halieaceae bacterium | reverse complement strand
TACGGCGGCTACCCGGAATGACGCTACACGCGCGTCCGTTGGGACTGCGTGAGTCGAAAATTCATCGTGCTCCGGAAGACTACTCATGGACACTCTATCTCATTACGGTGGCCTTCATGCGCACGGATTCCATAAAATCCCGCCAATGACTGACTCAAAGCCAGCTCAACTACGCGTTTCAAATGCCGGATTTAACCCAAAGAGCCCGTCAAAACGTGCATGAACTGCCTGCGCACCATCATGCGTTTAGCCGCCCAGCGAGGCAACACCAAAGCGACCACTTTGAGCTCCTTTTTCAGACAAAAAAAAGCCCGCAGTTTGCGCTGCGGGCTCTTGACCGAATGGGTAGTTCTTACATTGAGTAAGAGAGACCCAAAACGAAGGTACGACCACGTGGACCGACTGGCCATGCGTTCTGAGTCGCATAGGGTTCTTCGTCAGTGATGTTGTTGATCGCTGCAAAGAACGACAACTCATCGCTGTAGCGGTAGTTAGCGTTCAAGTCAGTGATGATGACTGAGTCGAAGAATCCGGCATCACCATAGAGTGCCTGGTTGTCGCCCAAACCGAGAACTTCCTCAATTTCATCAACACCCTGCTTGCTCTGGTAAATGCTCTGCATACCTACAGTCAGCGCACCACGCTCAACTGACGCACCAAAAGACGCTGTTGTCTTCGGACGCTGAATTTCCTGAATTTCAGGGTCAACATCAGCCGCATCAAGCGGGTTGAAGAAACGGTTCAGCTGATCCTGGTGCGAACCAGTCAAACGAAGACGGAAGAAGTAGTCCTCAACCGCAAACTCGTAAGAAGCCGATACGTCAAAACCTTCTGCCTCAAGATTCGCAAAGTTGATCTGCCCTGTCTCAAGGAAGTCCAAACCACCATCTGCACGACGCGTAAACGAGTTACAGAAACCGAGGCTTGGGTAGTTGGTTGAGTCATAACACCCTTTGAGGATGTCGCCCGCACCTACAGCTGAAATTGCGTCCTCGATAGCTACGTCCCAGTAATCAACCGTGATAGTCAGCCCGTCAATGAAGCTAGGCTGCAAGATCACGCCGATGGTGTCGGTGTCTGCAGTTTCCACACCGAGGTTCGGGTTACCACCAGACACACCATTAAAGCGCGCTGTCAGTGGGTTCGCCCATGCGTACTCGCCTGCTTCGTTGTAAATAGCAGAGTTCGCTACACCAATCGCCTGAAGTGCTGCCGCACAGTTTGCCTCACGAACCGATGAACCTTCGTTGATTCGCAGTGCGTCACAAGGATCTTCGTTCTTGTTAATGAAGATCGGCAGACGTGGGTCGTACAGCTCAGAGATGTTTGGCGCTCGCACAGCCTCAGAGGTTGTGTAGCGGAAACGGATCTCATCGATCGGCGCCCAGGTTGCACCAAACTTCCACGAAGTCGCTTCACCCAGAGTCGAGTAATCCGCCTGTCGAACCGCCGCATCCACTGTAAACTCACGAGCAAACGATCGATCAGCGAAGATGGGAAGACGGATTTCCGCAAACACGTCAGTTACATCGTAATCACCCGACGTGTTGAACTGCTGAGTGTTATCGAAAGATGTGAAGCCGAACAACCAGGGAGATACTTCACTCACCTGAACGCCAGGCGTGAAAGATGTTCCCGCCGGGAGGATGCCGAGTGTCAATGGATCCAAGCGGTTGTCGCTTGACTCATCGCGGTACTCGATACCCGCTGCGTAACCGATCGGGCCATCCAGCAGACCACCGAGGACGTCGAAAGATCCCACCGCTGTGACGTTCAGAACAAACTGCTCAACCTCGAGCTCGTCTGTCAAACGCTCAGTGATGAAGTCCTGCGCCTCTGGGCTAGCAGCGTAGGTGCCGAAAGGATTGAGTGGCTGACACTGCCCATCACCCGGCGTGAACGTATAGTAACGGTCACTATAGAAGCTGCCTTCGGTGTAGCCATTTGCCCATGCGAAGTAATCGATGGGATAAGCAGCGGTTGGATCGAGGTCTGAACGACAAACGGGATTTCCATTAGCGTCAGCCACTGTATCCATTGCTGCGTAGAAACGGTCAAGCAGAATGCTGGTTGACTCTGATTTCTGCTCAAAGATGCCCTGATTCACAGAAAACTCGACCATGTGATCTTCACTTGGCTGCCACTCGAGGCCTGCTACGACACGTGTTGTTTCACGCGTGTACTCAGAACCATCTTCATGCCAATCAAGCGCGTCTTTTGTGAAGATAAGGTAGCCGACCTGATCCATGACGGGCTGAAGTGCAGCCGGCAGATAGGGGTTATCAGGCGTAATCTCGAGGGTATCAAAGAAGCCGTCGTACTCTGAGAACGTGTTTGTCTCAGCTTTAACGTACTTAGTCTCGAGGAAACCTTTCAAGGTGTCGCTAAACTCATAGTTCACGTTGAAGTTCACCACCTGACGATCGGTCTCTGGATACAGCGTGTCACGGTTGTGGTCGGCATAAGCACCGTCACCGCCCGTACCAAAGAGACCATCAATGAGCACGCCGTCCTGGTTTACGCGAACGCTACCGTCGGGGTTGGTCAGCCAGCAACCCGCGAGGTAGCCGACGCGGCCACCCTCGGATTCCTGACAGTCAGCAATGCCATTGCCATTGATATCGACGTAGATGTCGCCACGGCCGCCAAACCCGGGAGCAATCGACCCTTCGTGAGACGTCAACCAGTAACGCGCGTCACTCACGACAGCACGGGGTGGACCGTTGGGATCAGGGTTATTCAGCGTGGTTGCGATACCGTTGTTACGCGACCATGAGCGCTCGCTATAAAGAATACCTGCGTCATCTTCGGCACTGACGGTCAGTACGGCGTTACCGCGACCATTGGCGAAATTGGTACCCCAAGCGATGTCCAGGACCGTCGTTTCACCGGCCCCACGCTCTGGACGACCCGCTGACAGGTCGATCTGAAGACCTTCGAAGTCATCTTTGAGGATGAAGTTCACAACACCTGTTACCGCGTCAGCACCGTAAACCGCCGATGCACCGCCGGTGGTTACCTCTACGCTCTTGACCAAGGCACGGGGAATCGAGCCTACGTCAACCGCCTGTGAACCGCGGAAACCCGATACGTGACGGCGACCGTTGACCAGTGTCAGGGTTCGCGAACCGCCCAAACCACGCAGGTCGAGGCTGTTTGCACCGGTTGACGAGTTCTCTGCAGTAAGCGAAGAAACAAGCGCAGGGATATCAGCAACGATATCGGCAATGTTGATTTCACCCGAGTTACGGATGTCTTCCTCAGATACCGCCTGAATGGGTACTGAAGAGACGGCGTTAGAGTCAACGGGAATACGGGATCCCGTAACGATAACTTCTTCCAACTCTTCCTGGGCTACAACCGCAGGTGCTGCTGTGGCAACGGCGACTGCCATTGCTGCCAATGCAAACCCGGGCTTCCGAGACAATGACTTGATCATCTTAGCGTCCTTTCATGGTTTATTTGCTCGATCTACTCGTGAGAATAGATCCCGCGTTTTTCTTTAGTTATCCGACACAAACGTGCCTGCGTTACCTCTCGCAGCTGCCAGTATATCGCTGTGCGCAAATGTGACAAGCTAAGGGCGCACCAACAGGAAAATTACCAATAAAAACAATACTTTGCGGTTTTTCGCACTTATGGAATTTCGACAAAAAGCCCCAAATTGGTGAAATCAGACAAAGACGCGCACCGACTTGGTGCTGAATCGCGTTTGTGTACGCTCCCGTTCAAAGCGATCTACAACGGCGTCAAAAGCCCTCCACCGCGGCAGATAACAAGGTCAAACAGGCCACCGCACGCTCACCCGCTGTCTGCGGAACAAAGATGTGATCGTGATAAAAACCCGCAACCACATTGGCGCTAATCGCCTCGGAAGCGAGGGCTTGCGACACGGCAGCAGTAAGCCCAACCGCCTCCAAGCTCGAGTGAATATTGAGCGTGATGCGCGCCATCGGCTCACTGCAGACATCAAACTCCTCGGCTCTCTCCCACGGGACAATCAGGGTCGTGCCCTCGGCCTCACGAAAGGTCGCGAGTGCGTGCTCCACAACATACTCGCTTGATACCTGATCGATCGATACAAAGGCCCATACCTGATCATCCAGCGACGGTGCCATCTGCGCAATCAAGGTCAACAGGTCTGACTCTCCAGTGCTACCGGCCTCGTTCGTACTCATTTACAACAATCCTGATGAAATCAGGCCCTACCCTAACACGTAGGCCACGACTGCCCACGTAATCGCTTGACCTCTATGGCCTAGCATTCACCGAAGCACTGTATTTGGGTCATTACTGGCAAGGTGTTAACGCGCTCACTATTATCAGTAGTGATAGAAGGAACCCGGAAAGCCAGAAAGGCTTCAACGGTATCAACGATCATCAGTCAGCCGAGCGGATCGGCGATGTTTAGGAAGAGCTCATGAAAAAAATAGTCTGTTTGTTATCGACTGCTACTTTGCTCGCTTTTAGCCCAGTGACGCTTGCCGGTGAAAATACGACGCCGATGGCAGAAGCAGTGGCGGTGCTGGACCAGGTGGTCGCTGATGGGAAGCTCAACTTTGCCGTAGCTGCCGTGGGTAATGTGGGGGGGCAGACGTGGTCGCATGCGGCGGGATATCAGGACGCGGAGAAAACAAGGCCGGCGAGCCCTGACAACATTATCCAGATTGCCTCGATGACCAAGCTGGTCACCACCATTGCCGCGCTACAGCTCATGGAGCAAGGCAAGCTCGACCTCGACACCCCAATCTCCGCCTACGCACCTGAACTCAATGAACTACAGGTGCTCAAAGGCTTCGCACCGGACGACACGCCCATCTTCGAGAAAGTCAACCGCGCACCGACTGGAAGAGAGCTCATGACCCATACCGCGGGCTATGTGTACGAGATCTGGAATGCGAACGCGCTCAAAGGCAGTCAACTCGGTGTCACTCCCAGCCTTTTTAGTGAGGGTAACTACCTAGCAGCCCCCCTCGCCTTCCAGCCCGGCACTGCTTGGGAGTACGGTATTAACACCGACTGGCTGGGCGTTCTGGTCGAGCGACTCTCGGGTCAACGCCTCGCTGACTATTTTGATGAACACATCTTCATGCCGCTGGGTATGGCAGACACCTTTTATGAGTTACCGGAAAACAAACTCGACCGATCGGTAATGATGATGGCGCGCGCTGCGGAAGGTCTGGTTCCGCTACCCAGCTTCCAACCCACACCCATGAAGAAAGGCAGCATGGCTCACTATTCAGGTGGCGGCGGTCTCTCCTCAACGGTCAAAGACTACGGCCGCGTTCTACAAATGCTGCTGAACAGCGGATCGCTCGACGAGAAAACGCTGCTTAAAGCCGAAACAGTCAACAGTATGTTCGAAAACAACATTGGCGACATTCAACCGGCAGCACTGGCAACCGTCATGCCGACGCTTAGTAACATCGCTGACCTGAGCTTTGGTGAAAAGGCAACGTTTGGTTTGGGATTACTCATCCATTCAGACGGCATCGATGGCGGGCGCAAAGCGAACACTGGCTCTTGGGCAGGACTGTTTAACTCTTACTACTGGGTAGACCGAGAGGCGGGCACCTACGGCATCTTCGGCACACAGGTGTTGCCCTTTTATGACGGGGTTGCCATCGAGACCTTGCTCGAGTTTGAGCAGGCGGTTTATTGAGTAGCTAGAGCCGCTCAAAAAAAGGCGCCTGAGGCGCCTTCCCACCTAATCATTCAGAGTCATGATTTACAGCTAATCTAGAGCCCGTCACCCGACTCCGAATAAATCACCCAGATCTTTCGATACCCCTCGGTTTCCCAGACACCCGTCCATTCTTTTGGAATGGTGACAGCCTCGCCCGCGTTGACGGTCATTTGAGTGCCATCATCGGAGGTCAAGGTCACACTGCCTTCAAGGAAAAACATGAACTCGTCCACGCCGTAGGGCTCGGTAATGTCAAACCGGGATTTCCCGGCGCTATACATGCCTGAGGCAAACTTGCCGTCGGAGGATTTGAGCGAAGTAAGATCGTGTATTTTGCCANTCGGCGTCTCAGTCACAATGGTNTTGGGGTTTTTGAAGGCATAGCCTGCGAGCTCGGTACTCGACAGTTTGGCTGGGTACACCGTATCAGCCGTCGCCAGAGCGCTGAGGCTAATCAGACTCATCAACGCCACCAGCTTCACCCAGAAACCTNCCTTATTGTGTATGGCAACCCTAGCTCCTTGCATCTTCTTATCCTTCTATCCTTTTTTGCTTTCATCCATTGCTTGCGCTGTAGTGTTGTGACTGTGGCTGTCATTACGCTTGTCACGCGCCGGCCACTTTTATTTGTTCGTTAACGGCCCGATCCGCCGCATCAATGGCACCATCCACATAGGCATGCGCCTCGGAGTCCGAGTTAGCAATGCTGATGCGCCCTATTTGCGCACGCCCGGCAATATGCGGCCCGTTATAGCGGTTGTAGCTAGGGTTAATGCCAANCCCCTCGAATTCATAGGCATAGCCGTGCGGCCAGCGGTTGAGTGTGATGCCGGCCATATCGCGTTCAACATCAAACCCGTAAGGGCCGAGCATGCCATCAAAGTGTTTGATGATGTCGTCTTCAAAGTCCTGATAGGACATCTGAAGTAGTTGCACGCGCCCTGCCCGATACTGATCCATGGCGGGAAGGCCTTTGGCCGTCGGTGAGTACCAAGCCGTGACCACAATGGGCCTGTCCGTCTTTTGGGCGTATTCGTAATCGCCAATGCTTACCGGGTAGTCCAGGTGCAAATACTTGAACAGGACATTGCCGGGTGAATAGAACATGTGATGGCCGGCCTCTTTGAACGCCTGCCAGTTCCTTAGCGCGAAGGTACCCAAAACAAACGGGATCTTGGTTGACTGTCCAATCGCCTCGATCTGCGCCTGACTGGCCTCGGGACACAGGTGCGGAATGATCTGGTTGTAGCAGGCCATGACCGCGTGTTTTGCCCGCACGCGGTAGCTTTTACCGCCATTGACGTAGGCGACATCAACGAATTGCCCGTTGGCTGTATGCTGTGCCCTGACCACCGTGCTGCTGAGACGAATCTTAATGCGATTACCTGACCGATCGAGTCGACTGTAGTCCGCCTTAGCAGTCACCAGGTCTTCCATCGTGCTACCGGGAATTGCATCGGGAATGAGGTGTCGTACCAGGGCGCGCGCAATGCTCGCGTTGCCGTCCGGAAACTTAAAGATATAAGGCTCTTCTTTTCCCTCGGGGGGTCTAACCCCCACTTCATCGGTCCCCGGGAACCAGTAAATCATGGCTTCCCAGGCCGAAATAGCCTCCCAGCCCGCGCCCATCATGGGCANCCAGGAATCTTGAAGGATCTGCCTTACCGACGCAGGTTGATTAGCGTAGGTCTTGAGGAAATCGAGGTAACTCGTTTCACGCAGGACCGCCTCGCGCTCTGGGTTCGAGAGGCCTTTCAGATAATCCTTGCCGCCCTTTAANAGGCTGGCGAAGGCCTCTTGGTCCTCTTTCGGGATGGGCATAGCACCAGTGATGTTATTGAGCTGAAAACCCCAGCGATCCCACCAATCCTGTATCGGGTTGTCGGTGATGGCACGTTTCCCAAATGTCGCCTCATCGAAGTAGATACCACGGGTCATATCACGGTCTTCGTAGAACGACTGATCGTGATAGTCATAAAACCGCTCGACGAAGATACCGAGGTCTTTCAGGAGCTGGCTTGCCACCGGCGAGTAGGCCGAAGGTGTATCAATCGCCTGGCTCCCGCCGTAGCCAATCAGTGTCTCGCCATCCACCGAGAGCTCGTTACGACGCGCGTGTCCGCCAAAGTCATCGTGGTTATCCAAGATGAGAATCTTGCTATCGCTACCGTGACGGTCTCGGAAAAATTTCGCTGCAGACAACCCGGAGAGGCCGCCTCCGACGACCACAAGATCGTAAGTTGTCTCTGTTTGCTCCTCTGGTAGTGAAAAGGTCCTCCCCTCGCGCGCTAGCGCGTGAGCCACTTCGTAGGTGCCATCAACACTGCCGCGCAAGCCCGTAAGGGCCGGCGGGTAATAATCAGTTCCCAAGGAGTGAGAAGATATTAAACCTTGCGCTAACGCCTCCAGCGGCGACAGGTGAAGTCCTGCGGCGCCAATGGCCATGCCGTTAACAAAGTCACGTCGTGTGAGTTTTGGCGTCACTGGGCGTTTCATGGGTTAAGTTACTGCTCTCCTTGAGCTCTATTAGCTGCCTTTCACAGGCGTGCTCGCATTTGCGTCGGCCCTGTCTCCACCATAGGCCTGCGGCCTGCAAAAGTAAAAGCACTGGCAGTCGCCAGCGAGTTGTCGTTTACTCCCAGAAAGGGAGCAACACGCGGCTCGCGAGTAAACAAAATAAAAAGCAAAATCAAAAAATAGGAACGAAGATTGATGTCGACCGTCAAAAAGACCCTGCTTCTCGCAACCCCCGTGGTCCTGCTTTGTGGGTGGTTTGCTTACGACTACTTGATGACCAACCTCAAATTTATACCCACCACTGCTGAAGAGCGCGCGGCAATTCATGCTGAGGTCGCAGCACAAGACGAAAACGCCCTCTACAAACCCGCGCAGAGCCCGCGGTCAATTCAGCCAGCAAATCCGCTTAACAACGTCTACTTTGGGGATCTCCACATCCACTCGAATCTCTCTGCCGACGCTTACCTCTTTGGTAACCGTCGTGATCTCGATGCGACCTATCGGTTTGCCAAGGGAGAGTCTGCCTCAATTGAGACCGGTGAGGTCATCGAACTTACCCGGCCATTGGACTTTGCCGCGGTCACGGACCACGCCGAGGGCTTTGGGCGGGTCATGGCGTGCGCGGAGCCCGCGACTCCCGAAATCGCAGAGGACTGTGAACTCATCAACAACCCCACACTTCTCTCATTTCTCGAGCTACGAGCCAATATGGAAAATCGGCCGTTGGTCGAAAATCTCCGCTACTTCGACAATGACAGAGCCGTAGAGCGGCAGTATCACCTTGATACGTGGGAGGCGATTAAGGCCGCTGCAGAACGACACAACGAACCCGGAGTGTTCACTACTTTTGCAGCGTATGAGTACTCCCCCGCCATGGTCGACCGCGGTAAGCACCACCGTAACGTTATCTTCCGCACGAGTGTCACGCCCGACTATGCCGTATCAGCCTACGACGCAGACTCCGAAATCGATCTCTGGAAACAGCTGGATGTGACCTGCGGAAAGGACTGTGAATTCCTAACCATTCCTCACAATCCCAATAAAAGCTGGGGCTTGGCCTTCGCCAGCGAAACCATTGATGGCATTCCCTATACCCGCGATGACTGGCGCCTTCGGGAGAAATTTGAGCCTCTGGTTGAGATGTTCCAGATCAAGGGTAATTCCGAATGTGTGCTGGGTTATGGTGCCACCGACGAAGAGTGTGGCTTCGAGCAGTTCTTACCTGTCTGTGAGGAGGGCCAAGTCACGCTATGTATTCACCCCACATCAATGGTTCGTGATGGGCTAAAGAAGGGACTGGTGTTGGAGGAATCGCTCGGCTTTAACCCCATGAAGTTTGGCCTCATGGCCTCCACTGACACGCACAACTCGAACCCGGGTGATGCTGAAGAGTGGGACTATCGTGGCGCAAACTCCTATGTGGGCTCGCCTGCGAAAAACCGGCTACAAGATGGCGTACGTCAGCCCAAAGTGGCCAACCCGGGTGGCTTAGCTGCCGTGTGGGCTCGGGAAAATACGCGTGATGCCTTGTTCGATGCCATGAGCCGGCGCGAGGTCTATGCGACCAGCGGGACGCGACCAACCTTACGCTTCTTTGCCGGTGCTGAATTACCCGAGGATCTTACCCAAACGGGTGATCTGGAAGCCGCTTATGCAACCGGTGTTCCGATGGGCGGCACCCTCAACGCTGACGCCGGCGTACCGCGACTGTTCGTTTGGGCGACTCAAGATCCTGACCACGCGCCGTTAGCGAAGATACAAATCATCAAAGGCTGGCTCGAGGACGGCGAGGCACGTGAGACAGTCTTTGATGTTGCCTGTGCGGATACCGATGCCAGTGGTGCCTGTATCTCGGCTAAAGCCCCTGTCGATCTCAGCGATTGTTCCTGGTCGGAATCTGCAGGCGCGCCCGAGCTCCGCGCTGACTGGGTAGACCCTAACTACGACGCATCACACAACGCATTTTATTATGCGCGAGTCATCCAGATACCGACCTGTCGATGGACAACCTATGACAGCCTGCGGCTTGGACTGGCGCCACCGACAGATGTGTCAGCGACGATTACCGAAATGGCATGGAGTTCACCTATCTGGGTGTCAGCAAGAGATTAGAGCGCCGCCCTGAACTTTTCCGCACTTTTATCGGCNATTTATCGAATTTTGAACACTTTTAGCGGCATTAACCGCCACTTTCCGACTTCTCTTCGATCGGTGAATCAGTTTTTTCGGGCGGCATCAAAATGAGTTTTTCGGGTTTGTCTTTCGACTTTCCTGGCGGCTCGTTGGTGTCCCAGCGCACGCAACGGTCGATCGCCACAGTGCCCTGCGGGTTGTCGATGGTGTTAGCCAAACTGTATTCACCCGCAACAACACCGGCTTTAGGTGCCACTTCCTCGCTCAAACACTTCGGGAAGTAAGGTGCGCTGCTGAGACCCAGTTCTCTCTCGAGTGCAGCGACCGCGCGCTCGTCTGGCGTGGCACAGCCCGCTAGTGCGAGGCCAGCAATGACAGCAACAGTACATAGTGAGAAGCGCATGGGCAGTTCCTCTGCTCAACTACTCATAGCTTAGTACGAGCTATCGGGTTTTTCGAGGGCAGGTTTGTAAAGGGAAGTTGGGACTATGCCATGACTAATTGACTATCAGTTCAGCATCGTGCTTCGCACGTTACGAGGCCAATACTTACTGTACCGAATACTTACCGAATCCCATGCTTACCACACCCCGTTATGCCAGGGTGCAACATCACCTCTGCCCACTCCCCTCAAAACATAGGCGTTTAATCAGCACTAGACCTTTTCGGCCGATACGGCTTCGGTAATACTCTGTTGCAAACAACACCGATAAGAACAATCTCGTATGACTCATAAAACATCACACCGCGCCCGACACACACTCGTTTTTAGCTTCCTTTTAAGCTCGCTAGGCACACTTGCCTTGCAGGGAAACCCGGCCCTCGCCGCTGATCTGCCTGCCTTNAGCGCAGAAGACGTCTTTGAGATGGAATACGCCNACGACCCGCAGGTCTCGCCTGATGGCGCGCGCGTGGCCTACGTCAGAAGCGCCATGGACATCATGACCGACCGCACACGGCGCTCTATCTGGGTCGTAGATGTTGATGGCGATAACCATCGACCTCTGGTGAGTGGCTCAGGGACATTCAGCTCGCCGCGCTGGTCACCGTCCGGTGATCGGTTGGCTTATTTGTCNAATACCGAGGGCAAAACGCAGCTGTTCGTANAGTGGCTCGATGGCGGTGAAACAGCCAAGGTCACCACCCTGCCCGAGTCTCCACGGAGTATTGTCTGGTCACCCGATGGTAAGCACATTGCCTTTACCCGGTTCGTGCCCTCGCCCCCACCAAAACTCGCAGATATGCCGGCCAAACCAAAAGGCGCGAAATGGGCTGAGCCAGCAACCGTGGTTGATCGCATGACCTTCCGATTCGATGGTGGCGGCTACCTACCTACTGGCAACCAGCAGGTGTTCGTCGTGCCGGCCGATGGTGGTACCCCGCGTCAGATGACCTCAGGGGATTACCCCATCAGTGGTTCGGTGTCATGGATGCCCGATAGCCAGTCGATCATCTTCTCAAGTAACCGGCGAGAGGATGTTGAGTACCATCCCCGTCAAAACGATCTGTATGCGGCCTCACTAGTCACCGGCGAGCTAACACAAATGACCGATCACGCTGGGCCTGAGAGTGACCCTGCGGTATCCCCTAACGGTCGATATTTGGCATACACGTCAGCCGCTGATACGCGGCAGGGCTACAACCGCTCCGACCTGCGCATTATGGATTTAACCTCGGGCGAGAGTCGATCGCTGACGGCCGATCTCGATCGATCGGTATCCGATATTCANTGGTCAGCGAACAGTAAANNTGTCTGGATTCGCTACAACGATCTGGGCNTGGCACGCATTGCNGAAGTTGATCTGAAGGGCAACCTCAAGCAAGCCGATATTGTGCTGGGCGGCACAGCACTGGGACGCCCCTACACCAGCGGCGCATTCTCAGTCGGCGGTAAGGACCGCATTGCCTACACGCTGGGTCGGGACGATCGACCNGCAGACCTTGCCCTGATGCGTTCNGGTAAGAGCTCGCTTCAGCTCACTGACCTCAACAGTGACATCATGGGTCAACGCGAGATGTCGCGGGTTGAGCGCATGGTGTGGCCCTCTTCGCACGACGGACTCGAAATCGAAGGCTGGGTCATGAAGCCACCCGGTTTTGACCCCGGTAAGCAGTACCCCATGATTCTGGAGATCCATGGTGGACCCCACTCGGCCTACGGCCCCAACTATTCGACCGAAGCGCAGCTGTTCGCGGCGGCAGGCTACGTGGTGTTCTACACCAACCCCCGTGGCAGCACGAGCTATGGCGAGAAGTTCGCGAATGAAATCGATTTGGCCTACCCGGGTTACGACTACGACGACCTGATCTCGGGTGTCGATGCACTCATCGACNGAGGTTACGTGGATAGCGAACAACTGTTCGTCACCGGCGGCTCCGGCGGNGGTGTATTAACTGCCTGGATTGTCGGCAAAACCGATCGATTCCGGGCGGCCGTGGTCGCCAAACCCGTCATTAACTGGGCGAGTTTCGTGCTAACGGCTGATCTCAACTACTTCTTTGCCACCACCTGGTTCGATGCCGCCCCNTGGGAGGACTACGAGAGTTACTGGAAGCGCTCACCGCTGTCATTGGTGGGCAATGTCTCCACGCCTACGATGTTGCTCACGGGCGAGGAGGATTACCGAACGCCCATGAGCGAGACCGAGCAGTACTACCAAGCCCTAAAGCATCGTGGCATCGAGACGCTCATGGTCCGCATCCCCGGCGCGAGCCATAGCATTTATGCGCGGCCGTCCAACCTCATCGCCAAGGTCAACAACATCTTGGCGTGGTTTGAGCGTTACAGAGAGGATTCGAGTGATGATCAGGACGGTGCAGCGGAGTAAGCCTCGCCGACACAACGAATACCGAAAGACAANCTAACAACCCATTGAAACGATTTTTAAAAGGGTAAACCCATGCGATCACTCTTCACTGCCCTCACCCTGAGCGTCATTACGCTAAGTGTTATAGCACTGCCCGCCAGCGCTGCCACGAAGCAAGAAGTCGAAGGTTTCCTGGANCGACTAAAGTCTGGCGACCTTGATGCGAATGTTCTGCTCTACCCCATCGCTGATCGACGAGTCGCATTTGCGCATATCAACGCTTGGATGCCCACACGTCCTTTGTTTCCATCCGAGAACCCCTATGCGCTGACCACTGAGATCGATCGCGATCTTGAGCGCCTGAGCTATCAGGTTGGTGGTGAAACATTCACGGTCGGTGATTTCCTACAGCGGGAACCCCTCATGGGCATGGCGGTCGTCAAGGGCGANACCATCAAGCTTGAGCACTACGCCAAGGACCATGGCCCGGAGTCTGTTTGGATCTCCTTCTCCGTGACCAAGTCCTTTACCTCAACGCTCATTGGTGCCGCGGTTAAAGATGGCTTCATCGGCAGTATTGAAGACACGGTGGAGACCTATTTACCGCGACTCAAGGGCACAGCTTACGGCGCGGTGTCGATTAAANACATTCTGCAAATGTCCTCGGGCGTTGCCTGGAACGAGGACTACGCGGATCCNGATTCCGACGTCGCAAAAGCGGGCACCTTCCAAGGAACCCAACTGACGGACTANTTGGGNACNCNGCCNCANAAACANAANCCNGGNACGGTCTTTAACTACAATACGGCCGAGAGCAACCTGCTGGGTGAGGTGTTAAGAGCGGCCGTAGGCAACTCAGCCACTGACTACATGAACGCCAAAGTCTGGCAGGGTTTTGGCATGGAGCACTGGGGTAACTGGATGCAGTCTGCCCCGTTTGCTGGCGAAACCGGTGGCTGCTGTATCAGTGCATCCATCCGTGACTATGCACGACTCGGTATTTTCGTGAAAAACGGCGCAGTGAATGCGGCAGGTGAATCCATCGTGCCCGACGGCTGGATGGCCGAGGCCACATCGCCCTCAAAAGGCTATGAGGGCTACGGTTACAAATGGTGGCTGTACGACGCTGGCACGTACATGGCGGAAGGCATCTTTGGCCAGTTTATCTTTATCGATCCAAACCATGACGTCGTGATCTCGATGCACAGTAACGCACCTGCTGCCGTGGATACCAACTACCACGCCCATGCCAATGCGGCGATGAAGGCGATTGCGGCGTCCTTCGGCTCGTAAGCTCTGACTCAAACGCGCTGAAGAGGTGCATGTTGATTTCGTGCACCTTTTTTTCAAACAGCAGTTATTAGGCAGCGGTAAACCTTGGGCCTTCAGGATTCGATGAAGCCTTAGTCCCTGCCTAGTATCAGCGTGGGTACACCATGGGTTTTGTCACGCACCGTGCACACCTGGGTACCAGGACGTCGACCCGTCCGGATTTCCGAGACATCAAAACCACGCTCGGTAAGTTCGCTATAGGTCGCTTCAA
>NZIH01000051.1 GCA_002691565.1 Halieaceae bacterium | reverse complement strand
TTGTCAGGCAGCTACAACCGAAGGGAGAGATCGTTAGTGCGACACTACGAAATCGTCTTTATGGTCCACCCGGACCAGTCGGAACAAGTACCGGGCATGATTGAACGGTATACCAATGTGATCACCAAGGATGGCGGNCAAGTNCANCGCCTCGAAGANTGGGGTCGCCGTCANCTCGCTTACCACATCAACAAGATTCACAAGGCGCATTATGTCTTGATGAACGTTGAAGCTNGTAACGAGGCAATGGAAGANCTNACNACAACNTTCCGCTACAACGACGCNGTNATNCGCAACCTCGTGATTCGTCGAGACGANGCAGTGACTGAAGAGTCNNTGATCATGAAGTCTGAGAAGGAAGANCGNGAGCGNAAGTCACGTTANCANGAGCGCCAAGCCGCNGANGCGAAGGNNGAGGAGGAAGCTGCAGCANCTGAGGCAGATGATTCGGGTGACGCAGNNGCTGCTGAAGAANTAGCCGANGNNGCGGTTGAAGAAACCGCNGAGGCAGCNGAGGCAGANGATGCNNCNGCTGCAGACGAAGACGCAGAGGAGGCTTAATCCATGTCACGTTTTTTCCGACGTAGAAAGTTCTGTCGTTTNACTGCCGANGGNGTGCAGGAAATCGANTACAAAGATTTAGAAGTTTTAAAGCAGTACATNACTGAAACTGGAAAGATCGTACCTAGCCGTATNACAGGTACNAAGGCGAAGTANCAGCGTCAGNTGGCGACAGCCATCAANCGCGCTCGTTACCTNGCACTGCTGCCNTACACGGATTCGCACCAGTAAGAAATGATGCGCGACCTCGCTGAATTNATCATGCGCGGTCGTTGGCAAGCGCTGGCGGTAGCTGTTATTGGTTCCGTGCTTGTCATTGCCGCACCTGTGAGTGCGGCAGCCATCGCGCTAGTGACATTGGGTCGCAGTATGCGCGATGGCGCTTGGGTCGCGCTGTGGTCGCTGCTTCCTGCGCTTTTGCTGGGCTGGGTAAGTGGGGATTACGGCACAGGGCTTTTGTTGCTCTCAGTGTTTGTGGGTGCAGCCGTATTGGCACAGACCTACAGCCTGTCACTGGCGCTGTTAGCGGTGGTGCCGGTGTCAGCCCTCGGTGGTGTGGCGTTACTGATGTTTAACTCCGCGTTCTTGGACGCGTTGTTAACCGTCTTCGATACGTGGATTGAAGCACTTGAAGCNNGTGCCGACGATGCAGCAGTGATTGAGCTTCTGCGGCCGTCAGTGCCGCAAGTGGCGGGGCTCATGGCAGTGGGTAACTCGCTCCTTGCCTGCCTCAGTTTGTTATTAGGGCGGTATTGGCAGGCGGCGTTGTACAAGCCGGGGGCCTTTGGCGTTGAGTTCAGGGCGCTGCGGTTGCCGGCAGTTTGGGCAGTCGTACTGGTCTCGATAACCGTCGCTGGCGCATTGGGTGGAAAAGANCTGGCAGCCTGGGCTGCCTTGGCAGGGATTCCTGTCACGATTTGTGGTTTTGCGCTGTTGCACCAGGTTGCGCGGGACCGGCAGCTCGGAATTNGGTTTCTGGCTGTGAGCTATATGCTGTGGGCATTTGTTGACTTGCTAAAAGTGGGCGTGCTCGTTGCGGTGTTACTGGATGNCTTTTTTGACTTCGGTCGTAGGGCAAAGACCAGCTGACAGTAGATGATTGTGGAGTTTAGGCCATCGCTGCCGAATGTCGTTTGATAAGTCGGCTAGCGTAGGGTTCAGAAGATTGAAAAACGTGGCGCGGAGCGCCAATGCGAGAGGGAAATAAGGATGGAAGTAATTCTGCTCGATAACGTAGGTAGCCTGGGCGTGCTGGGTGACCGTGTTGATGTGAAGCCCGGCTACGGCCGTAACTTCCTCATTCCGCAGGGTAAAGCCGTTCCTGCGACTCANGAGAATATTGAGAAGTTTGAGGCGCGACGCGCAGAGCTTGAGGCTGCTGCCGCGGCTACGCTCGACGCAGCACAAAAGCGTGGAGAGGCGATTCANGCACTGGAAGGTGTGCAAATCGCTGCAACNGCAGGAGAAGAAGGGAAACTCTTCGGTTCTGTGGGTACACGTGATATTGCGGAAGCGTTGACGGCTGCAGGTTGTGAGACTGACAAAGCAGAAGTGCGCCTGCCCGATGGCGTGATTCGTGAGCTGGGCGAGTACGAGATNATGATCCAGCTTCACGCTGAGGTAATGACTACCATCAACGTATCGGTAGTTGCCGAGTAACTCCTCTCTGCGACATGTCTTACGCCACAGATCCGAACTGTGGCATGCTGTGCTGATCGGGCCTTTTTGGCCCGNACAGCTAAAAAACCAAGTCAATAAAAAGAGTTGAGATGGAGACAGCACCAAATCCCGATTGGGATGTCGCAAAAATAAAGCTGCAACCGCAGTCGATTGANGCAGAGCGCTCNGTCCTGGGTGCACTTCTCATTTCCTCTGATAGTTGGGATGGCGTGGCCGAGGTCGTNGCTNCCGGCGATTTCTACCGTCCCGAGCACCGTGCCATTTTTCGCCAGATCGCGCTCTTGGTCGACCGAGGCGAACCGGTTGATGTCATTACAGTGGCCGACCGGCTCCTCGCCACGGGTGAGCTGGACGCCGCNGGTGGTCACACTTACATCGCTGAGCTCGCGGAGCAGACCCCTACGGCGTCCAATGTAAGAGCNTATGCCAAGGCTGTTCGAGAGCGTTCAGTGCTCAGACAGCTTATTAACGCCGCACAAGATATTGCATCAGCGGGTTTCAACCCCGAAGGCAGAAGCTCCGAGGAGTTGGTCGACGAGGCGGAACGCCTCATTATGCAGATCTCTGAGGGCGGTCAAAAAGTGGGTGGTCCGCAAGCGATGGCTCCGTTATTGAGCGGAGCGCTTGAGCGCATCGAGGAGCTTTACAATACAGGCGGAGATATTACCGGGCTCACCACGGGATTCATCGATCTGGACCGTATGACCTCGGGTTTGCAATCGTCCGACTTAGTCATTGTTGCCGGTCGACCCTCTATGGGNAAGACCTCGTTCGCTATGAATCTTGTGGAAAATGCGGCACTCGCTAGTGACCGGCCGATCATGGTTTTTTCAATGGAGATGCCAGCCGAGCAGCTAGTGATTCGAATGCTGTCTTCACTGGGCAGAATTGACCAATCGCGTGTTCGAACGGGTAAGCTTGAGCAGGATGATTGGCCAAAACTAGCGAGCGCCACAGAAAAACTGAAAGACACGCAAATCTTTATAGATGATACGCCCGCCCTGACCCCCACAGAACTTCGNTCCCGGGTCCGACGCTTGGTCCGTGAGCAGGGCGATCTCGGTATGATTATGATCGACTACCTTCAGTTAATGCGTGTTGCCGGTTCGAATGAAGGAAGAACGGCTGAAATCTCGGAGATTTCACGAAGCCTAAAAGCGCTTGCTAAGGAGTTTAAGGTGCCTGTGGTTGCGCTGTCTCAGCTCAACCGTGCGCTGGAGCAGCGACCCAATAAGCGTCCCGTCAACTCGGACTTGAGAGAGTCAGGTGCGATCGAGCAAGATGCCGATGTCATCATGTTCATTTACCGTGACGAGGTCTACAACGAGGACTCGCCAGACCAGGGTGTCGCAGAAATTATTATAGGTAAGCAGCGAAATGGCCCCATTGGGACCTGCAGGCTGTCCTTCCGAGGGCAGTTTACAAGATTCGAAAACCTAGCCAGGAGCGACTATGAAAACTATGGAGGCTAGTGACCTGCCGCCCATCGATTTGCCGGCTCTCGGCAAAATGTTGGGAGACGATGCGGCGCTGGTGCAGATGATCCTCGAGAAGTTCCGTGCGGAGATACAGAGTGATATCGAGGCCTAGGCGGAACTTGCGGCGGGTAATGATCTGGAGCCCATTCGCGCGCTGACTCATCGTCNCAAGGGCACCTGTAGCAACGCACAGGCTATGCCCCTGTCGAACATAGCTAAATTGCTCCAGACAGCCATGGCTGCTGGGGATATGTCAAAAGCTCAGGATTTGATTAGTGCGCTGCATTCAGAGCGCCAGTCTCTTGAGCAATACCTATCCGATGAGGGGTTCTAGTTAGAGCCCCATTTCCTTGCGAAGCGCTGAAAGCGCTGTTTTTCGGTCTTTGAGGTCCATGCTGACTGGCTCGGTTGGTGCCTCGAGTTGTTTGCGCTCCGGAATCGTCAGAGCTTCACCACGCAGGGCTCGTTTTAGCCAGCGATTGTAGTGGCCCTGGAAAATTGGCCACGCGTCGGCGCGAGCCTGGTTAGCCAGCAGATACCAGCTTGCATCTCTACCCGCAAGGTAGACAAGGGGGTGGGACCAGGCGGCTTCTGCTTTGGGGCTTGGTGCTAAGCAAGCTTCTTCATACGCAGTGGCTGCCGAGGGCAGGCCTAGGTCGCTCAATGCGTCTGAACAACTACTGAGCATGCGGTTTAACGTGGGTAGATAGTCGCTACCCTCAATGGCTCGCCGTGCGCCCATGAGTATAAGCTCACCCGAGAACTCGCTGAGTGCTTCTAGCCAAAGTCGTTTTACTTGGCCTAACTGCTGTGCATCTGACCACGCTGCGTAATACTGATTGTGGTAGTTCAGTCGGAATAGCGCGAAGACCTGATTGATCGCTTCAATTAGGCTGCCGTCATCGCGATCAGCACGATCATCCTGCCCAGCTGGTNTCGCTGAGGTCGTCGGAGATACTTCGGTCTTTTGTGCGATCTGTTGGGCCAGCTCCGCTGCCTGTTTGTGATCTGCCACTCGTCTGCTCCTGATGGCGCTGCCATTGGTATTTTACATGTTGTAAGAACTTCGCGTTCCANGAGGTATGGACTTCATTNCTGTCTACCCAATAAACAACAAACTCNCGCAGTACAGTCTCGGCAAANTCTGTGGATATGCCAGATAACTGAAGCGTCTCATACACCGCGGCATTGGGTGTCCAATTGGGTTGCAGACGCTCGGGCACGGTGCTGTGCTGAAGACTATTCTCGTGTCGTGTCCACCGCTGCCGTGCAAACTGGATGAATTTGCTGTTGACGTCCTTAGGAGCTCCGCCTCTCTCTTTCCAGTAAAGGATGAACTCAGGGCGAATNGACTCTATGAAGTCNGTCGTCATCTCTGTACNAGCTAAGATTTCTTTGGCATCGAGACTAGGCTCCCATGCATTATCAAACNGTGTCGGCTCTTTAATCGCGAAGGCTGGATGCTTTTGCTGCTGACGCCAGTGAGACAGTACGTGGTGGCGAAAGCGCGTATCTAAGGTCTTTCTGTCACCCGAGGGCTCAAAGCTCTTGAGTTGCTGCAATATGTAATCNCGAGTCAGACCATGATTTAAGTTGAGTAAATCAATGAGATGCTGGCTCGGCGCCCACCCCTGCACAGGTGCTTTTTGAGCGGGCGGTTGGATTATTTTGTTGCTCACCCGCCAAACCAGCGGATCGTGGCTGGGTCGGGCGGAAAGAATACCCAAGTCGACAATTCGCTGAAGCAGCTGACCAATTCTCACGTGATCCCAAAACGGAAATTCCTCTGCCAGTGCTGCGATTGAAATCGTACTGGNTTCGGAGGCGAGCTGGTTACTCAAGCCCTGCAACAGAACAGCCTCTTCTAATCCAACGGTCGCNGCCAGCTGCGGNGAGAAGGTGCAATAACGCTCTGGAATGAATCGCGGGTTGGACATGGATACAAGCGGTGGCTGTCGGTCTGGTAGCATAGCGGTTTCGAGGTGGTGAGGCACCCCTGTCGGAGTGNTCTATGGCAAAAACTAAGTCAGCGTTCGTATGCAACGACTGCGGTGCGGATTATCGAAAATGGCAGGGCCAGTGTTCNGCGTGTAATGCATGGAATACGTTGTCAGAGGTTCGGATTCCCGGAGGTAACTCGGGATCGGTACAGAAAGTACGAGGCGGCTTTGCTGGCGCAACCGCCCGCGTTCAAAAATTNTCCGAGATTGATCTCGTTGATTTACCGCGATTCAGCTCGGGCTTTGCCGAGCTCGATCGTGTACTGGGCGGTGGTTTCGTCCCGGGATCAGCCATTTTAATTGGCGGCCATCCGGGGGCAGGNAAAAGCACACTGTTGTTACAAACGCTCTGCGCCCTCGCNGCAAGAGCCTCGGCGCTGTACGTCACCGGGGAAGAATCTCCCCAGCAAGTAGCCATGCGTGCCCAGCGTTTGGGCCTTGCAACCGATTCGTTACAGCTCATGGCGGAAACCGACGTGGACGCGATTCTCGCCGCAGCCAATGAACATAAACCGAAGATCATGGTGGTGGATTCTATTCAGGTGGTGCACAGCGATGCGCTGACNTCGGCGCCTGGCAGTGTTGCCCAAGTCAGAGACTGCGCGGCCTTGCTGACTCGCTATGCCAAGCNGACGGGGACTGTACTGATTCTCGTTGGCCATGTAACGAAGGATGGNAGTTTAGCGGGTCCTAAAGTTCTCGAGCACATGATTGATTGCTCCGTACTTTTGGAGGGCGAGCAGGATTCCCGTTATCGGACGCTTCGCGGCCAGAAGAATCGATTTGGTGCGGTTAACGAGCTAGGCGTGTTTGCGATGACAGATGCCGGGCTCAAGGAAGTGTTGAATCCGTCGGCCATTTTCCTGGAGCGGGCCGATACGCCAGCGCCGGGCACGGTGGTTGTGGTCGTCTGGGAGGGCACTCGCCCCCTGTTGGTTGAAATTCAGGCCCTCGTCGATGCGAGTAACCTCGGTAACCCACGGCGCGTTGCCGTGGGTTTCGAGCAGAATCGACTGGCCATGCTGTTGGCCGTACTGCATCGTCATGTGGGATTACAGGTGGGTGATCAAGACGTTTTTGCCAATGTGGTTGGTGGTGTCCGTATTGCTGAGACGAGTGGCGACCTTTCTCTGTTGCTCGCCGTTGTCTCTAGCTTGCGCGATAAGATCCTGCCAAAGGATCTTGTGGTCTTTGGTGAGGTTGGTCTGACCGGGGAGATACGCCCCGTTGCCAGCGGTCAGGAGCGTATCGCGGAGGCGGCCAAGCATGGGTTTAAGCGTGCCATCGTTCCCAAAGGAAACGCGCCCAGAACGAGTATTCCTGGTATTACGGTTCAGCCCGTGTCTCGACTCGATGAAGCCATTGCGCTCTTCGATTGAGCGCAACTAGCCTTTACCCACCGACATTGCTCACATCAGTTTGCGGTGCTTGACTCTGCTGGGCACGTCGGCCTCGCGGCCCAAGCGTGCGCGACGATCCTCTTCATATTCGCTGTAGTTTCCCTCATGAAAAACAACCGTTCCGTCGTCTTCATAGGCGAGAATGTGCGTGGCAATTCGGTCGAGGAACCAGCGGTCGTGAGAGATCACCATAGCGGAACCTGGGAATGCCTGTACCGCATCCTCGAGGGCTCGCAGCGTTTCAACGTCGAGGTCGTTGGTCGGTTCATCGAGTAGCAGGACGTTAGCGCCCTGTTTCAACAGCTTCGCCAAATGCAAGCGGTTACGTTCTCCACCTGATAGGTCCTTGACGAATTTCTGCTGGTCTGAGCCTTTAAAATTAAAGCGCCCAATATAAGACCGCGAGGGCACTTCGTATGTCCCGATGCGAATAATGTCCAAACCGTCGGAAACCTCTTCCCACACCGTTTTCGATCCGTCTAAGTCATCACGAGACTGATCGACGTACCCAAGTTGCACAGTCTCTCCCACGGTAACGCTGCCGCCATCGGGTTGTTCATGCCCCATAAGCAGGCGGAATAGGGTCGACTTACCCATACCATTAGCACCGATGATGCCGACGATGGCTCCTTTTGGAACAGTGAACGACACATCGTCGAATAACAGGCGATCCCCAAATACCTTTTTTAGACCCTGTACATCGATGACGTTGTCACCGAGCCTGGGGCCGGGAGGAATGTAGATTTCGTTGGTCTCGTTACGCGTTTGGAAATCGTGTGAATTCAGTTCATCAAAGCGCGCGAGTCGCGCCTTATTTTTGGCTTGTCGGCCCTTCGGATTTGAGCGGACCCACTCGAGTTCAGCTTTGATCGCTTTTTGTCGCGAGGCCTCCTGCCGTTGCTCTTGCGCGAGGCGCTGGTCTTTGGCTTCTAGCCAGGTGGAGTAGTTGCCCTCGTACGGGATGCCGCGACCGCGATCCAACTCAAGAATCCAGCCCGCGGCGTTGTCGAGAAAGTAGCGATCGTGGGTAATGGCAACCACTGTTCCGGTGAAGCCCTCGAGAAACCGCTCTAACCAGCCGACAGACTCAGCATCGAGATGGTTTGTGGGCTCATCCAGCAGGAGCATATCAGGTTCGCTTAACAAGAGACGAGCCAGTGCAACGCGTCGCTGTTCACCACCCGAGAGGTTGCTGACATCGGCATCCCACGGTGGGAGGCGGAGGGCGTCGGCGGCCACATTGAGCCGTGTCTCAATGTTGTGCGCATCCGTTGCTTGAATAATATCTTCGAGCCTTGCCTGCTCCTTTGCCAGTGCATCGAAGTCCGCATCGGGCTCGGCGTAAGCGGCATAAATCCTATCGAGACCAGCAAGCGCGTCTATTGCCTCTGACAATCCTTCCTCGACATTACCTCTGACATCTTTGTCCGTATTGAGTTGTGGCTCCTGAGCCAAATAGCCGATTTTGATACCGGCTTGCGGTCGCGCTTCACCCTGTATGTCGGTATCGATGCCCGCCATGATTTTGAGTAGCGTTGATTTGCCCGAGCCATTCAAGCCGAGTACGCCAATCTTTGCTCCGGGGAAGAACGAGAGCGAGATATCTTTCAAGATTTCACGCTTGGGAGGAACCACTTTGCTCACGCGGTTCATGGAGTAGACATATTGTCCTGACTTCCCATGTTTGTTGTCGCTCATTGTCTAAAAAACCTCGAGGGATACTAGTCGTTGTGGCGTCGAATTTTGCCGCCGTTGAGTTCGCTATCAGTTTACCTCTTAGCCAGGGTGTTAGGGAGACTGTCTTCGCCGGTTAAGCGTGGTTTTTGTTGCTAACCGCGGCGGCATGTGGATGTGAAACCAACCTGTGGCGTGTGTCTGTCGTTGCAAGCGCTTGCCGGTTTTGCGAAAAAGGGGTCGTGGCTCCACGGTGTCGTGGAGACAACNAAAGTACGGTCAGGTAATGGCTAAAATTAGCCAAAAAGAGGGTATCGCATGACACGAGAGAATTTACCGAGCGAACCAACAGTGTCGTTATGGTCGGGCATCTTTTTACCGGTTGTTTATAACGGGCACCACATTGTGGCTCACAACTCGAGCTGGACTTCTCGAATGACGATCTGGGTAGACGGTGACGTTGTTTTCAGTCAAAGCAGTTGGAAATTCATTTGTGAGCAAAACATTCAAGTAGGGGCAGAGACCCTAGCTACCCGTTTTGGCTGGGCGAAACGAGGCTTTATTTTTGAGGTCTTCGCTAGCGATGAGCTTGTTGCCTCTGCCGACTATTCCACAAGGTCGCTTGGCTGGAAGCAAGTTCTCCCGCTCCTGCTGTTGGGCATGGCTCTCGGATTCTCAGTCGAGCATTTTGACCTGTTTTGATCTGTCGAGGCTCACCGGGTGCGATTAGCCTTTGTCTTTTCGTCGTGACTTGGCTGAGCCCACGTTTTCTTCAATGTATCTAATGATCTTTCCAGCGACATTGACGCCGGTTGCTTCTTCAATGCCTCTCAAGCCAGGTGATGAGTTCACTTCAAGTACCAGTGGGCCGCGGCTCGAGCGTATGAGATCGACCCCTGCAACTTCCAGACCCATGGTCTGCGCGGCTTTGACCGCGGTGCGGCGCTCTGCGGGAGTGAGTTTAGTCAGTTGTGCGCTGCCACCACGGTGGAGGTTAGACCGAAATTCACCGGGTAAAGAAACGCGTTCCATTGCCGCCACAACACGTTTACCAATAACAAAGCAGCGGAGATCGCTACCCCCGGCTTCCTTGATGAACTCCTGAACTAGAAAATCTGCCTTCAGCTCTGTAAAGGCATCGATCACNGATTCGGCTGCTTTGACCGTCTCGGCCAATACCACACCACGCCCCTGGGTACCTTCGAGCAGTTTGACGACAACAGGAGCGCCACCCACCAGTTGAATTAGCTGACGCGTGTTGTGAACGTCGTGCGCAAACCCGGTTGCGGGCATACCTAGCCCTTTTCGCGCAAGGAGCTGCAGCGCACGTAATTTTGAACGCGAACGCCCGAGGGGAATCGAACCAACCAGACAATAGGTGTCCATCATTTCAAACTGGCGAATGACGGCAGTGCCGTAGTCGGTAATGGACGCACCGATACGCGGAACGATTGCATCCTGACGGTCCAGTTTCTCGCCCTTGTACCAAATAGCGGGATTGGCCGTAGTGATATCGATAGAGCACTTGAGCGTGTCGATGACACGGCACTCGTGNTCTTTTTTCTCGGCCTCCTCTCGCAGTCGGCTAGTGCTGTAGAGGTCGGGGTTTCGCGAGAGAATCGCTATTTTCATTCACTGGTACCAGGTTGTGTGTTGTCGCCACCCTGTACGAAACTTTCAGAGGGTGCGACAACAAAGTCGGCAGATAAGGTGGTGCGGCCCAGTAACATTCGATAAGCCATGTTGTCACGCTGGGTCAAGGTGAGCTCAACAAGCTTGTACACGGTGCCGAGTTTGAGTGGGGTTTGAATGACGGGGCGAGACTCGCTTTGACCCCCGGAATTGGTGACCTCGCGAAACTCGAGTACGGGCGCTTCATTGAGAGCGCCCACGGACCCGTCTTCGTGCTGATAAGCAAAGGAGACCCATGTTGAGCCATCGCGATCGAATACATCGAGATCGACCGCGTGCAGCGCACTTGTTCGGGCGCCGGTATCGACTTTCGCCTTGATTGGTCCAATAGCAAGCTCGGGTAGCTCCACCCATTCTCGCCAGCCTAAGGTATGCTTGTTCAATGCTGTTTTACCGATAGCCCTCGGCCAATCCCGTAGTATTCAATGCCCATCTTAGCCAAGTAATTTGGATCGTAAAGATTACGTCCGTCAACGATAACCGGCTCAGTGAGAGCCGCTTTGATAGCCTCGAAATCTGGTGACCAGAACGTCTTCCATTCGGTACAGACCACCAGGCAATCAGCCCCCTCGAGCGCTTCATCCTTGCTGGCGACATAGGTCATGTCCTCTCGCTCGCCATAGATGGCTTTGCATACGTCCATAGCCTCCGGGTCGAATGCCCTTACCTTGCCGCCGCAAGACCAGATATTCTCGAGTAAAAACCTGCTAGGTGCCTCGCGCATATCATCGGTATTCGGTTTGAAGGCCAAACCCCATACGGCGATTGTTTTTCCCGTGAGATTGGCGCCAAGACGCCCCATAACCCGCTCGGCCAGTTTGTTNTTTTGACGCTGATTAGTGTCGTGAACGGCGGTGAGAATGGATGCCTGGCAACCTTCGGCATGTGCCAGATACTTCAGAGCGCGCACGTCTTTCGGGAAACAGGAGCCGCCGTAGCCAGCACCAGGGTAGATGAATTGGTAACCAATTCGGGGGTCCGAGCCGATGCCTTGGCGAACGAGTTCAATGTCAGCACCCACAGTCTCGGCGATATTAGCTACTTCGTTCATGAAACTGATTTTCGTGGCTAACATTGCGTTGGCGGCATATTTTGTTAGCTCGGCACTGCGCGGGTCCATGAACATCAATTTGTCGCGGTTTCGGTTGAAAGCTGCGTATATACGCCGAAACTCTTCGATGGTATCGGTTGACTTGGCACCAATAATGATTCGGTCGGGGCGTTTTGCATCAGCGACCGCAGAGCCTTCTTTGAGAAATTCGGGATTGGAGCAGACCTCAAACGGATAGCTTTTTTCGAGTTTCTCCAAGCCCTCATTAATACGGTCTGTTACAGCATCTACTGTGCCGACTGGAACCGTTGACTTGTTGACGATCACTTTCCGACCGTTCATGTGTTGAGCAATCCCGTCGGCAACGCTCATAACGTACTGCAAATCTGCACTGCCATCATCACCTGACGGGGTGCCCACGCAGATGAACAGGAAGTCGCTGCTCTGAACTGCCGTTTTTGTGTCGCTAGTGAAGGCCAGGAGGCCGTCTTGCATGCCTCTCAGGATCAGTTCGCTCAGCCCGGGCTCGAAAAAAGGCACTTCACCACGCTTGAGACGTTCTACGCGCGCTGCATCGATATCCATGCAGATAACACGGTGACCCACATCGGCAAATACGGCCGCTTGTACGAGGCCCACATACCCACTTCCGAAAATACTGATTCGCACAATTACTGCCTCTCCTTCTGAATCGNGAAGTGAATCGTGAANATGTTTCATTTTTGTGAACGAATTGTGACAGGTTNTGTGAAAGCGAAAAATTACAACATTTCGCGCATTAAACTGNCAGAGGTAGGGTGTTNCCCCTGCAGCGGGAGGACAGCTGCGCTATCATNCACCGCTTCACCGTTTGACCCGTATCACTAACATTATTTTGGTGGAGAACCTCTTCATGAATCAGGCAACAAAAACCCCGACAGGGCACGGCTACTCAGCGTCACAGACCATTGCGTCATTCGACACGGAATTGTGGGGTGCAATGAGTTTGGAGACTCAGCGCCAGGAGGAGCATATTGAGCTCATCGCCTCCGAGAACTATGCCAGNCCCCGTGTGTTGGAGGCGCAAGGCAGNGTCCTGACCAACAAGTATGCAGAGGGGTATCCCGGTAAGCGATANTATGGTGGTTGTGAGTTCGTTGATCGTGCCGAGGTTCTTGCTATTGAGCGCGCCAAAGCGCTATTCGGTGCGGCCTATGCCAATGTGCAGCCACACTCGGGGTCNAGTGCCAACATCGCGGTTTTTCATGCACTCCTGCAGCCAGGCGACACGGTGATGGGTATGAGTCTCGCAGACGGCGGACACTTGACGCACGGTGCAGGCGTTAACTTCTCCGGTAAGATCTACAACGCGGTTCAATACGGCATCGATAATACGACGGGTGNAATCGATTATGACGAGCTCATGTCGATCGCGCTNGAGCATAAGCCAAAACTGATTATCGGCGGCTTCAGCGCCTACAGTCGTCTCATGGACTGGGGTAAGTTTCGCGAAATTGCGGATGCTGTAGGCGCCTATTTGCTGGTTGATATGGCGCACGTTGCCGGCTTGGTGGCTGCGGGTGTTTACCCCAACCCCATCCCCCACGCGGATGTGGTGACAACCACTACGCATAAGACCCTTCGCGGTCCGCGCTCGGGCCTCATACTGGCGCGCGAAAATGAAGAGCTCCACAAAAAACTGAATTCCGCCATTTTCCCAGGGGCGCAGGGCGGACCCCTGATGCACGCTATCGCAGCAAAAGCTGTGGCGTTTAAAGAGGCGATGGATCCTGCGTTTATCGACTACCAAAAGCAGGTAGTACAGAACGCCAAAGTGATGGCAGAGACCTTCGTGGCTCGTGGGTTTAATCTGGTATCGGGTGGNACGGATAACCACCTCATGCTGCTTGATCTTCGAGACAAGGAGTACACAGGNAAGGATGCAGACGCCGCCTTGGGTCGTGCCTACATCACCGTCAACAAAAATGCGGTCCCAAATGACCCTCGATCGCCTTTTGTCACCTCAGGCTTGAGATTGGGGACGCCGGCCATTACCACCCGCGGTTTTGCTGATGAGGAGNCACGTCAGTTAACCAANTGGATTTGTGATGTGCTNGAAGGATTGGAGTCTGATAATCNGGAAGCTGTGATTGACACAGTCCGCGACAGTGTNAAAGCGCTGTGCGCGCGTTTTCCGGTTTACGCTGATTGATAGTGGTAAGGTACGCGGATATTAATTGATAGGGTAGCTTCGAATGTTTTGCCCCTTTTGCGGTGCCGATGATACCAAGGTGATTGATTCCCGACTGGTGGCTGANGGTGGTCAGGTACGCCGCCGTCGNGAGTGTGTGGCGTGCCGAGAGCGTTTCACGACTTANGAGGCNGCTGAGCTGGTCATGCCGCGGGTGATCAAGCAAGACGGAAGTCGAGAGCCTTTTGACGAAGACAAGTTGCGTTCGGGGTTGCAACGTGCGCTGGAAAAGCGGCCNGTTGCTGTAGAGGCCGTAGAGAGCGAGCTCGTGCAAATTAAAAATCGATTGCGNGCCACCGGCGAGCGTGAACTGGATTCCCGTGTNTTGGGTGAGCTCGTCATGGAAGCGCTAAANCGACTCGACCAGGTAGCTTACGTGCGGTTTGCCTCCGTCTACCGAAGCTTTGAGGATCTCTCGGAGTTCCGGGATGCCATTGCATCNCTCGAAGCCGATCCACAGACCTNAANAATCGTGAACTACTCTGATGCGCATTGGATGGGTCTTGCCATCAAGGCTGGTCGACGCGCCCGCGTCTGGTCGTCGCCCAATCCTGCAGTTGGNTGTGCCATTGTCAAAGACGATGAGGTTCTGGCAACCGGTTTTACACATCCCACGGGTCAGGCGCACGCTGAGGTACACGCGCTGTCTCAGGTCGCAGANGCGATGGGTAGTACCGTTTATGTAACACTTGAGCCCTGTGCACACACAGGACGCACGCCACCGTGTACTCAGGCNCTTATCGACGCGGGCGTATCTCGTGTGGTGATTGCCTGTATTGATCCAGATGAACGCGTTGCTGGGAAAGGAGTCGATCAGCTGCGCTCGGCGGGTATTGATGTGGCGCTGGGCGTCTGTTCCGCCGAGGCTGCAGANGATCTCGCTGGCTTTTTTCTTCGTCTCAAGCGCGGTTACGGACGTGTCACCGTAAAAATGGCGATGTCCGCCGATGGTCGCACTGCGATGGCCTCCGGAGAGAGCCAGTGGATTACGGGTGAAAAGGCGCGAGCCGATGTGCAGGCGTGGCGCGCCTGCTCGGACGTCATTTTGACCGGAAGCGGTACGGTCAAAGCTGATGACTGTTCACTGACCCTTAGGCCCTGCGACAACCNCCTGGATTCAGATGATTGGACGCGAGCGATGATTTGCCCAACGCCGAGAGCGGTTATCGACACGAGNGCGTCTACCTCTGCATCAGCGAACGTGGTGTCCGCGGGCACCNCTACAACCCTATTCTCCAAAGCGGGTGTAACACTGGATANGTCTATGCCAAGNGAGGTNAACCANGTGGTGGTTCCGACCGAGGGCGCCGGTTTGGATGTGAGAGAGGTATTGATGGCTCTGGGGGAGCAGGGCGCTAACGAGATTTTGGTGGAAGCGGGGCCGACTTTGGTTGGCGCGCTTGAACAAGCAAGCCTGATTGACCAATGGCTACTCTATATGGCGCCTACNCTATTGGGCGCTGACGCCAGGCCGGTGAACTACGCCGTGTTTAACTCACTTGGACAAGCAAATCGCTATTCAATTACTGCACACGACCTGATTGGAGATGATTTGCGTATTATCATGCGCCAGGTCTTGAGGGACTGACAAAGGTCCCTTGCGAATAACAGTTTCCTAAGGAAAAGAAATGTTTACCGGAATCATACAAGCCGTTGGTGAAGTGGCTGCTCTTGAGCAGTCGGANGGCGATCTCAAGTTGAGGATTAAGACTGGCAAGTTGCCATTGGCCGATGTCCAACTCGGCGATAGCATTGCAACAAACGGCGTCTGTCTAACGGTGACTGAACTGCCCGGGGACGGTTATTGGGCTGATGTGTCGAATGAAACGCTGTCACTGACATCGCTCAAGCAGATTTCAGTCGGTAGCGCGGTTAATCTTGAAAAATCTTTGACACCGACAACAGCGCTGGGCGGCCATCTAGTGAGTGGTCACGTCGATGGTCTTGGCACTGTCGCTGCGTTGAGTCGAGATGCGAGATCTTGGCGTGTATCGATTGACGCACCGGCAGATCTCGCGCGTTATATCGCGCCCAAGGGCAGTATTTGTGTTGACGGGACCAGTCTCACGGTCAACGCCGTATCGGGTAACCGCTTTGAACTCAATATTATTCCCCAGACGTGGGAGGAAACGGTATTCAGCGATTATGCCGTTGGCACCGCGGTCAATCTTGAGGTCGATATCATCGCGCGATACTTGGAGCGGTTGCTCCAGTCGGGCGTTGTTCCTTCGTCAGATGGCATCACCNTAGACACGCTCAANAAAGCGGGGTATCACAATGATTGANTCAGTGCCGCCCGTTTCAGCAGATCAGCTGATCAGCGANTTTCGTCACGGTGAAATGGTCTTACTCGTGCTTGATCAAAGTGACGGTGNGCAAACCGGTGTGATCGCTATGGCAGCTGAATTTTGNGAGGCCGACCACNTAACGTTTATGGCACGCCAGGCCCGCGGTCTGGTTAGCCTGGCTCTGACAGAGGAACGGTGCGAGCAGCTCAATCTTCCGNCTATGGTCGATCCTGCAACTTCGGGNGCGGTCAAACTNTCCATCGAGGCGANTNCCGGNATCGACACGGGCATCTCTGCAGCGGACCGTGCGCGAACNGNTCAGGTCGCAGTTGCACCAGATGCCAAGCCATCCGACCTGGTGCAGCCGGGTCATATCTTTCCCGTCGCGACCTTGTCCGGAGGCGTCCTGATAAGAACAGGGGCTGCGGAAGCCGGTGTCGACTTGGCTAACTTGGCAGGTTTAACCCCGGCTGCGGTATTTGCAGAGGTATTGGATCCGAATGGTGATCTTGCTGACGCAGCCGCCCTAGTCGACTTTGCCGATAAGCATGATTTGACCGTTGGGCGAGTAACCGACCTTGTTGACTATCGCTTGAATCATTATCGAACCGTTGATTTGATTCGTAGCGGGGTCATCAGCACGCGGCATGGCGACTTCATGCTGTCGGTTTACCAGGAGAGCACGCAAGGCCATGTTCACATGGCCCTGAGCCTCGGTGATATTGCCTCGGATATACCCACGTTGGTGCGTGTGCACACGTCTGCATCAATGCGTGATCTCTTGTCGGTAACCTCTGCTGAGCTAACCTCCTGGTCAATTCAGGACAGTCTGAGCCACGTTGCAAGTGAAGGTAGCGGTGTGGTTGTCCTAATCAACAAAGAAGAAACGGATGCGGATTTATTAGCTCAGGTGGACGCTGTGCTGGGCACCAATTTGCCCGATGATTCGCAACAGCGGAGTGTCGGTTACTCGCAGGTAGGGATGGGCGCACAAATTTTGCGTGATTTGAGTGTCGGTAAAATTCGACTTATGGGTGCACCCGTGAAGTACAATGCGCTTGAGGGCTTCGGACTTGAAGTCGTTGAGTTCGTGGAGCCGGGGCTATAGCCTCTGGGCAGTGAGGAGAGAAAGAATGGCGTCAAATACAATTGCCACGACTGAGGGTCAGCTCAGTGGGGTTTCTGGACGGTTTACCCTGGTCGTTGGCCGGTGGAACAGTTTTGTTGTGGAGCACTTGCTAGAGGGCGCGATCGATACCCTCAAGCGTCATGGTGTCAGTGAGGACCAANTACACATCGTCAGAGCACCAGGTGCCTTTGAGATACCTATGGTGTGTCAGGCGGTGGCGAAGCGCGGTGATTGCGATGCCATTATTGCACTTGGTGCAGTAATCCGCGGGGGCACACCACATTTTGAGCACGTCGCTGGCGAGTGTACAAAAGGTATTGCGCAGGTCTCGCTGGACTCTGGGGTTCCCATCGCGTTTGGCGTGCTGACCGTTGATTCGATAGAGCAAGCGATCGAGCGCTCAGGCACAAAAGCGGGCAACAAAGGCGCTGAAGCGGCNATGAGTGCNCTTGAGATGGTTAGCCTACTGGGTGCGTTNNAAAACNAATGACATCAATCAATGTGCTCGCCGCGCAACGTCGGCGGGCTCGCCATTTTTGTATCCAAGCACTGTATCAATGGTCAATGACCGGNGCGACAGCTTCATCGATTGAGNCAGAGTTTCGCACTGATAANGATTTCACCAACGTCGATACGGAATACTTCAATGAAATGTTGGGCGGTATTACCCGTCGTGCNGACGAGCTTGATGGTATTTTCGCNCCGTTTCTCGATCGCGAGCTTGATGTGCTCGACTGTATCGAGCGTAATCTGCTCCGCCTGGGTACTTTTGAGTTACTCGATCGAATCGATGTGCCCGCTAAGGTCACNNTGAATGAAACGGTTGCACTGGCCAAAAAATTTGGTGCAACGGACTCGTATCGCTATGTGAACGGTGTGCTGGATCAGGTCGGACTGAAGCTCCGCGCGCAAGAACTGGCTGAGCACTGAAGTCNCNGTTGTGGGTGAGTTCGATGTCATCACTCGCTACTTTTCCTCGCTAGGCTCGGGTGAGTTTGTTGATCTTTCGGTAGGTGACGACGGCGCTGCACTGACGGTTCCCTCCAATTCGGAATTGATTGTTTCCACCGATAGCTCGGTTTTGGATACTCATTTTACTGACGATTTATTTCCCGAAGATCTGGGCTACAAAGCGGTGGCGTCTGCTGCCAGTGACCTAGCGGCCATGGGCGCAGATCCGCTGGGTATGACTCTCGCGCTNACAATNCCNACGGTGGATGATTTATGGTTGCATGGCCTGTCTCAGGGTCTCGCGCGCGCCNGTCATGAATACCGCTTGCCNCTGGTGGGTGGTGATACCACGCGAGGTCCGTTATCGCTGACACTGACGGTCATGGGGTTTTGTCCTCCACATCAAAAGTTACTGCGAACGGGGGCTAATGTCGGTGACCGAGTGTGTGTGAGTGGTTNCCTTGGNGANGCGGCATTTGGACTTNAAGTCATGCAAGGCAAGTATCGCGGATTAGAGATCGACTTTGACGATCAGGATTATCTGGTCTCTCGGTTTACTCATCCAACAGCTCGACTCGATTTNGGGTGTCGGATACGTACCCTCGCATCGAGCTGTATTGATCTTTCAGACGGACTGCTCCGAGATGCGGCTCACGTGGCTAATGCCAGCGGCGTTCGTCTTGCTATTCAGTCAGCCNCTATTCCCCTCTCGTCGGCCTTGATCGCCGCCGTGGGCAAGGAGCAAGCACTTCAGTTTGCGCTCAATGGAGGCGAGGACTACGAGCTACTCTTTACCTTGCCCCCTGACGTTGATATTCCCAGCGAGGTTACGGTCATAGGAGTAGTAGACGAGGGGGTGGGCGTTCACTGCGATGTCACGGCGAGGAGCCNAGGGTATGAGCATTTCCACTGAAGGCAGTCGGATACAGTTGTTGATCGCCACATTTTTTGGCGTTGGATTNTCACCGATTGCGCCGGGTACGGTNGGTAGTCTGGCGGCATTNCCGCTCGCTTTTGGGCTTCTTCAGGTGACGATCNTNCCAGCGGCGTTGATNGTGACAGGCCTCTATTTCCTAGGGCTNTGGTCCGCGAATCACTTGGAGCGGGTGTCGGGCCAGCACGACGCTCAGATCATCGTGATTGATGAAGTGGTTGGGGTGTGTGTGAGCGCACTGTTGCTCAACTGGTGGTTCCTCGGAGCGATCGATCCTGATGTCATATTACTACTCAGCTTTTTGAGCTTCCGATTCTTCGATGTGTTGAAGCCATGGCCTGTCGGCTGGGTCGATCGTACGATCGGCGGTGGTGTTGGTGTGATGGTAGACGACCTTGTTGCAGCAGTGATGGGCGTATTGGCCGTCGCAGGTGGCTATTACATCCTGCTGTTGTGGACTGCATAAATACAATCACTGTTATGCAACGATGTTGCCCAACTGGTTCAGTTCTGATTCCAGGCAACTGTGGTATGAGCTCAAAACGACCGATGTACCATCAGCTTTCCAAGTTGTTTGAGTTTCAGCGCTGCATCGCCAAACCCATCCAGCGCATCTATGGCCTCGCTTAAAAGCGCTTCCGCGTAGTTGCCTGCGTCTTCAATTCCCATCGAGGCGACATAGGTCGATTTGTGAGCATCGATGTCCTTTCCCGCCGTCTTACCGAGCTCTTCAGAGGTTGCAGTCACGTCGAGGACGTCGTCCATCACTTGAAACGCCAGGCCAATTCGCCGCGCAAACGTACGTAGGGCGGATTGTTGGAGGTCTGTTGCATTTGCGCAAATAGCGCCTGCCAACACAGATGCTTCAATAAGGGCGCCGGTTTTTCGTGAGTGAACTTGGGCTAGTTCCGCTGGCTTGAGTGACTGACCCTCCGCAGCAATATCCATTGCCTGACCACCCACCATGCCATCAAAGCCAACTGAGTTACTGAGTAACTTAATCAGTTGTACTTGCTGTTGGGGACTCAGGTCTGGTGTGTCGACAATCCACTCAAAGGCGAGCGCCTGCAAGCCGTCGCCCACGAGAATGGCGGTGGCTTCGTCGTATGCTTTATGAACTGTAGGCTTACTGCGGCGCAGGTCATCATCGTCCATCGACGGTAAATCATCGTGAATCAGAGAGTAGGTGTGAAGAAACTCGATGGCCTCGCCTGCTCTGACGGCCGAGGGTTGTTCGGAGCCGGCAATCACGGCCGAGGTGACTCGGCACAAACGGCTGCGAAGTTGTTTGCCCGGATTGGACAGCGCGTAGGTCAGCGCCTCATCGAGTCGCGAATCACTGCATTCGATAGGGGAGGACAGTTGTCTACCTGATGCATCCATCTCGGTGTGTCTCTGTCCTAATGCTCTTTATTGTCCGATACGGTTTCTATGCGCTGCTCAGCGAGCTCAAGGGCTTTTTGTGCAGCCTGAGCAATCTTCATTCCGGATTCGTAAACGGCGAGCGCATCCTCAAGTTCGATCGAGGGGTCCTCAAGGCGTTTGACCAGCGCTGAGAGTTCGTCGATTTGCTCGCTGAGTTTTTTTTCGTTCGTCTCGTCACTCATAATGCCACCGCAGTTTTCGCTGCGCTGAGGGTACCTTGGTTTTCACCCGCTTTGGACACAATGTCTTTATAACTCAGGCCCGCATCAGAGCGGGTTTCGCCCTGACTGGCATGATCGATAAAGCGGTCATCAATCGCCACATGACGAATCTCGGTAGTCAGGCCTTGCTCAGTCAGACATTCAGCGACTGCACTACCTGCACCACCGGCGACGACATTTTCCTCAACCGTGATCAGCAGGGAATGTGTTTTCGCAAGCTCACAAATGAGTTCGGTGTCGAGTGGTTTTACCCAACGCATATCGGCGACTGTGGCATTGAGCGTCTCGGCTGCCTTTTCTGCTTCGGTCAAGAGCACGCCAAAATTGAGAATCGCAATGTCGCGGCCTTCTCTGACGATAGTGCCTCTGCCAATCTCGACACCCTCGAGTTCGGGTTCAATTCGAACTCCAATACCCTCGCCGCGCGGGTATCTGACCGCTGAGGGCCCCTTATGATTGTAAGCGCTAACTAGCATCTGTCGGCAATCGTTCTCATTACTCGGTGCTGCAATGATGAGGTTGGGTATGCAGCGCATGTAACTCAAATCAAACGCGCCATGATGCGTTGCGCCGTCCTGCCCTACCAGTCCAGCGCGATCAATGGCAAACGTTACGTCTAAATTTTGTAGCGCGACATCGTGGATCAATTGATCATAGCCGCGTTGCAGGAATGTGGAGTAGATGGCCACAACGGGCTTTAAACCATCGCAGGCCATACCTGCTGCAAGCGTCACCGCGTGCTGCTCGGCAATGGCAACGTCGTAGTATCGGTCTGGGTAGCTGGCTGCAAAGTTCACCATGCCCGACCCTTCACACATTGCAGGTGTGATCCCCGCCAAAAGCGGGTCAACTTCGGCGGTATCACACAGCCACTGGCCAAACACATCCTGGTACTTGGGTGGTTTTGGGGCTACGGGCGACGCCTCGTCCACTTCTTTCTTAGGCTCTATTTTGCCGAGCGCATGGTAGCCGATAGGATCTTCCTCAGCGGGTGTGAAGCCCTTGCCCTTAATCGTCCGGATATGAAGGATCTGGGGTCCGTTAAGCGATGAGACGCGCTTAAGTACTTCTACCAACGATGGTAGATCGTGACCGTCGAGTGGTCCTATGTAGTGCCAGCCGAGTTCCTCAAACAGCGTGCCCGGTGCGACCATGCCTTTCATATGCTCTTCGGTGCGCTTGGCCAAATCCCATGCCGGTTTGACATGCTCTAACAGCTTCTTCGATGTTTCTCTTAGGGTCAGGTAGGTTTGAGTTGCCCAAATTCTGGCAAAGTAGCTGGCGAGTCCCCCGGTGTTATGGCCAATAGACATTTGGTTGTCGTTGAGAATGACCAGCATATTAGGCCGCTCGTGCCCAGCGTGCGCGAGTGCTTCGAAGGCCATTCCGCCGGTAATCGCTCCGTCACCAATAACGGCCACGACCTTGCGATTGATGCCTTGCTGCCGTGCCGCGAGCGCCATGCCCATTGCAGCTGAAATGCTGGTGGATGAATGACCCACTCCGAATGTATCGAATTCACTTTCACTGCGTTTTGGGAAGCCGCTTAATCCGCCTTTTTGCCGCATAGACCCCATGCGATTTCTTCGGCCGGTTAGCACTTTATGTGGGTAGCATTGATGACCCACGTCCCAGACTATTCGGTCATCGGGGGTGTTCAACACGTGGTGCAGGGCAACCGTTAACTCCACGACGCCTAAGCCCGCCCCAAAGTGACCACCGGTCGTTGAAACCGAATAGAGAAGAAACTCACGAAGCTCATTTGCGAGCGTTACCAACTCATCGCTACTGAGGGCACCGATCTCCTGACGTGCTGAGTCAATACGGTCTAATACCGGTGTGTGTGGTGCCGCTGTTGGAAGCTGATCAAAATTCATTTTGACACTATACCTGTAAATTATTTTTTACGCTCATTTGACAGTGCAACAAGCCAGTTCGTCAACTTTTCGTAACCCTTCTCGGTGAGCGTATTGCCGTTAGGCCAGAAATAATCTGGGCTCACCTCACCATCATTCTTAGATATCGAACTGTTTGCGCAAGCGCTCCAAAGCCTTGCGCTGGTGTTTCCCGGGTTTTTGAGCTGGCCGTGCAACCGCGCCCCCCGCGGCTTTTCTGGCTTGGGCTTCTCGCTCCCGTTTTTCAATACTATTCGCCGTCTCCTCGTAGAGTTCTCGAGCAATGGGCGCGGGGCCCCGTTGCGCACTCAAGGCGCGCACTACTACCTCTTTTTCATCCCACCCCTGTTTGATGACCAATACCTCTCCAACTGAGATCTCTCGAGACACTTTGACTCGCTGCCCCTCTAAATGAACTTTCCCACCCTCTATGGCCGTCTTGGCAATGGAGCGTGTTTTAAAAAAGCGCGCCGCCCATAGCCACTTGTCCACCCGCAAACGATCCACTAGCGCTGCCCTTTACTGCTAAGACTCGCAGTGAGATGTTCGAAATTATCAATAGCCCAGGAGGACACATGGATTCGTTTAGGTCGCGTGGTGTCGGGGTGGCAAATGGCAATTGATCGCTCGATACCAAAGTCTACAGCCGCTGATAGCACCGAAGGTGAATCATCAAAAAACAGCGTTGATTTCGGACTAAACTTCAAGTCAGCCCGCAATGCGATCCAAAACTTGGGCGACTCTTTAGCGTAGCCCACTGTATGGCTACTGATGGTGCGATCTACCAAATCCGTGATTCCCGTTACTTCGTTTTTAAGGTTCACAATGTCGGGGTGTGCATTGGTGACGATGGTTGATCTCACACCCCGGTGACGTAGAGCATGAAGGAATTCTTTTGCAAAGGGTAACCAGCGTATCCCGGTCGCATAATCTCGCGAGTGGTCGGTAATGTTATAGCCGTATTGCTGACTCCAAAAATCAGTCGAGTACCAACTCAGGGTGCCAGCAACGCGCTGGAACAGGGGCTCAAATTGTGCAACGGCTTGATCAACACTGATCCGATGGATTGCGGCGTACTTTTCATGAATTCGGTGCCCCCAAAAGTCGTTGTCAAAGGCGAGATCTAACAGGGTGCCGTCCATATCCAACAGTACGTGGTCAACTTGTGTCCAATCTACTGATTCAAGATTTGCTCCGCTGTCGGTCTCTATCTTCATGTGGTGTTAGTCTTCTCTTATGTGGTGGCATCAGTCGAATAACAATGAGAGTTTAAGGGCTTTTCTCGAAGAGCGTGAGGTCGGACTCACTACGCTCATAACATCGCTGTTAACGATTGTGGATGAGGCGGCCACGGTCGCGCGAGGATTTTACGAAAAGGTCGACGAGCTGGAGGTGGTTCGGAAAGGGGACGCTACGCCCCTAACTGACGCCGACACGGCACTTCATGAACTACTCTGTGAGCGGCTGGATGCGCTAATGCTTGGCATACCCATACTCTCGGAGGAATCCGAGGGTGCGGACATAGCGGATCGCTTGAACTGGCCCACGTGCTGGGTGGTGGATCCTCTCGATGGCACTAAAGAATTCATCGAAAAAACTGATCAATTCACAATTAACATTGCACTCGTTTGCGATGGGGTAGCTGAGCTGGGACTGATCTCCATCCCCTGCCGGAGAGAGCATTGGCTCGGTGTTGTTCACAACGGTGCTGCCGTTTTCACTGAGGGAGAGGGCTTGGTAAGCGGTGCGGTGGTGAAAACACAAAACAGGAAAGACAACCAGCCATTGGTCATGCTCGCGAGCCACAGGCATTCACCTAAGCGGGTTCAAGCGCTTACCGATAGCCTGTCGTCCCACTTCGGCGATGTGGTTCGTCGCAACTCTGGCAGCGCAGTCAAGTTCTGTGATGTGGCAGCCGGAAGTGCCGATGTCTATCCTCGCACCTCAGCTTGCAGCGAATGGGATGTGGCTGCCGGTGATGCCCTGGTCCGTGCGGCTGGTGGTCGCGTCACTAAGTTCAATGGTGACCCGATAAAATACAATCAGCGTCCCTCGTTGTTGGCGGAGTCGTTCATCGCCGGTGGCGACTCCCACATCGACTATGCCGCTATTTTAAGAGAGCCCAGCGCATAGAGCCCCTTGATTTTTGTGACCAGAACAGGAACCGGGGGTCATTGCAGTAAATTGTCGCTTGCTTGAATTGCGACAACATGCGTTGATGGTGAAAGCTGTGCTTGGGGGAGCATGCGCATGATGACGGAGCTTAATCAGCCGGCGGCTAACGAGCCAATGACAGCGGAAATGCGTTTGTCATTGATGATCGAGCGCCATCGGGCTATCGACGAGGAGTTGACAGATCTCCAGGCCTACCCGTGGGGTGATCGGCTACTCATTCAGCGCATGAAAAAGGAAAAATTGCGTTTGCGCGATGGAATTGAGCGCCTGAAAGACGAGCTAATTCCTGATCTGGACGCATAAGGCGTCTGGCGAATCTAGTGCCCCTCGCAACCGAGCAGTATCTGTTTGTTGTCGAGACCGCCTGAAAATCCAGTGAGAGCACCGTTGGCCCCGACGATTCGATGGCAGGGGATAAAGATGGGGATTGGGTTGCGACCCACGGCGCCGCCAACGGCGCGGAACCCTTTTGGCTTTCCTAAGCGCTCTGCAATCTCACGGTATGTAAAGGTCTCGCCCCATCCCACTTTTTGTAATTCGCTCCACACGCTGAGTTGGAAGCCAGTGCCATGTGGTTGCAATGGCACAGAGAAATTGCGCCGCGCTCCGCTGAAGAACTGACTGAGCTCATCGGCAGCGGCAGTGAGGATGGCTACCCTGTGGTTGGATGTGCTGAGTTGCCTGTGAGCGCACTGCCAATTGAGTTCTAGCAGGTGCTTCTCGTCACTCACAAGTTGAAGTACTCCCAGTGGACTCGACACATCTAACGCATGAATGTTCATTGTATCAGTCACGCATCATCAGACATGTGTCGTGTGTGCAAAACCAGTAGCACGAGGCTGAGCGCGAGGAGTGCAGACTGTGCCGTCACAAGGAGATTGTTGCTCAGCGTCAAGGGGTGGGTCAAAACAGTAGGCAGGCAGATAATGGCGCTCAGCACGAGGCTCAGCCTTTGATAGCCCATAAGGCCAAGCGCTACCAATAAAAACAGAACCCCTCTCGCTGCCTCCGAGAGACTCAGGATATCCAGCGATACAACCCATAACTGACCGATAAGTCCAGCACCAATAGCAACGGCAAAACAAACGGCAACCAGTCTGAGTGTCGTGTACATACAGGTGCGGTACTCCGGACGAAGCTAAAGAAAAACGTATACCATATACGGCAACGAGGAGCCCGCGAATCTCACGATTATTCCCCTGACCATGACGACACTAGAATTGAAGAAGCAAGAGGCAGTGCTGCGCGCTAGATTAGCCTCGCTGTTGGATTCTGGCATTCGGCTGGAAGTTGTCGATACGATTGGGTCCACGAATGCCGAATTGAAAGCGCGGGCTGCCAGCTCGCATGAGACCTTGTTTTTGGCGCGGGAACAGACAGCCGGGGTTGGACGTCGAGGCAGTCTTTGGCAGAGCCCACCCTCGGGAAATTTATACTTGTCTTACTGTGTTCACTCGCGCCGCCCGCTCAACGAGCTCAGCCTGTGGTCTCTCGGTATCACTGTCGCCGCCGCCGATGCGCTGGAGCGCGAGCTGACGCTTGACTGCAAGATCAAGTGGCCCAATGACCTCTATCTCGCTGGGATGAAGGTGGGTGGTGTTCTTTTGGAGACCGTTAGTTTGAAGGATGATGGTGTCGCGGTGGTGATTGGGGTAGGTCTCAATATAGCTTCACATCCTGATCCTCAGCTGCTGCGGCGGCCAGTCACGTGCCTCAGTAAGCACAGTGAAAGTCCACTTGACCTCTCGATGGTTGTTGATGTGATTGCACCTGCAATCGTTGAACTGTGTCGTTTATCTCACGATGAGCTTCAGGCATTGGTCATGTCGTCTTGGCCGAGCCGTGACTTACTGCTAAACCAGCGAGTGGCGGTGTCTGCGCTGGGTGAGGGCGTTGGCATTGCGCGTGGTCTTTCACCAGACGGCGGTCTGGAGGTAGAGTTCGCCGGTAAACGAAGGACTGTTTATGCCGGTGAGGTTAGTCTAGGTCATGTGGATACTCAGTAGGTACGTTAGTGAGCACTGTTGATATGCGAATCCTAGTGGACGCCGGTAACACCTCGACGAAGTGGCAGTTGCGTCATGGTGGTGATGTGGTGGATGGCGGGCAGGGCGACCTGCGGGATCTTCGTGCCTGGGTGTCGGCGCTCGGTGGCGTGCGTGACTCCGTGGTTGCTGTGTCATGTGTGAGGGATGACGCCTACGCCTTGGAACTCAATGAAGTGTTTGAGTCGGTGAACCCAGACCAGCTTCACTTCGCAGTCAGTTCAGCGGCGTTTGCCGGCGTCCGCAATGCATATGAGGAGCCTTATCGCTTGGGCGTGGATCGATGGCTTGCACTATTGGCTATTAAAGCGCGCGGTGAGGAATCAGCGGTCATTATCGATGTGGGTACTGCGTGCACAATCGATGTTATGGACGACGGTCAGCACCTCGGAGGCTACATTTTTCCCGGCATGGCACTTGCACGCGATGCGCTGGTGTCGAACACTGACAAAATCCGATTCTCCAAGCACCCTGACCCATCGATATCGCCCGGAACTGACACTGCGGGATGCGTGTTGTCTGGTGTGTGGCTGACGTTATTGGCTACCTGCCAACATGTGATCGACCGATTCCCTGATAGCAAGGTCTATCTTACAGGCGGCTCAGCCAAAGAACTCGGGGCACTCGGGGTCGGGGGTGAGCGTGTCGATGGGCTCGTATTTGATGGGTTGGATTTTTGGTTAAATGGGGCTTGACCTGAGGGCGGCTCTTGACGATCATGTGCGCCCTTTCGGGGTGACCCGCTCACCCAACGTCTAGCTGGCGTAGCTCAGTAGGTAGAGCAGCTGATTTGTAATCAGCCGGTCGGGGGTTCGATTCCTCTCGCCAGCTCCATTTTTT
>NZIH01000050.1 GCA_002691565.1 Halieaceae bacterium | reverse complement strand
ACGGGAACTGGGTCAAGACCGCAGGCAGGGTCGGGTGAACATGAGGATCAATGAAGCCGGGTGTGATAACGCTGTCTTCGAATTGTCGATCGATCCGAGCACCGCGTGTGGCAATCAGTGGGCTCAGATTCTCCAGTGACCCCACGGCTAAGATCTTCCCATCTTCGACTGCTACGGCCGTTGCCTCTGGTAGCGCCGGCTCCATCGTCCGAATCAACTTAGCCGTATAGACGACAGTTTCGGCGTGTATTGGGAACGTGACTGACAGTAGTAATAGAGCAACTATTATTTTTAGTGGGCGCATGAGATCTCCCTTCATCGCCAGGTCATGATGTCATGAAATACGGTGTTACAGCAGTGGGCCTATCGAAGGACTTTTAACCAATCACCGGTGCGAGGCTCGCCGCTTGGGTAGTAGCCGTTAATCAGGCGCAACTGATTCTCCGCGTCGGGTACTCGAACGCCGGAGCTCAGCGACCCGAAAGTGGCACCTCGAGGCACTTGTACGTAGTTCAAGACATGGCTTTCACCACGCTTTTTCTCTTTAGCAAATAAGGGCCGGAACGAGGTGATGATGGTTTTGAATCCCTCGTCCGCAGCACCAAAGTTACTCGCCTCGCCCTCAAACAGAAAACGGAAGCGGTGATCAACAATCCCAAGACGCTTCTGAACCCCCCCAGCGCTGGCCAGTCCTGTCGCGCCTGTTAGGCCTTCATTCTCAATGGACTCCTGTCCACTGACCTCACCGGAGGCAAGTTCGGGGAGTGCGTCATCGGGGCTTTTATCCGGATCGACTTTCGCGATTTTGATTTTGAGCGCCGCATCCGAGTCGGGTGCTNTAGCAACAATTTCCCGCGTAGNGGCGGTGACGACCCAACCCTCGGGGTGTTCAAACGTAAAATCCAGTTTGTTGTGGTAGTAACGCAGTGGGTCACTTTGTGCCTCTGCGCTCGCACCGATAACCATACCCTCAGTTTCGCGCCTGAAGCGGCCCGGCATTTCCGGGTTCTCGGCCATAGTGTCGAGATCCAGGGTGTTTGCGGTCTTGATCACTGTTTGTAGCCGGAGATCATTTCTTGGGTGACTCGCGTAGAGCCCGTGATAGGTACCAGAGGGTTTTCCCGAGGCTTTTGCAACAGCCTTACGGTAACGCTCCTGATCTTTCAGTACACCGATCACGGACAGCAAGGCATCGGCGTCGTAGCCGCTTTTATGCATGAATTCAGCGCCGGCCGCGTCAGCTTCGAGTTCCATATCGCGGCCGAAGCCTGAAATGAGNTCGGCGCCGTACATGCTCGTGGCGTCATACAGATCGCCCGATCCCGTCAGAATGAGGGCCGATACCGCTGCCACCTGATTGGTAATGGTTTGTGTACGCCGGCGAGAGTGGTGCCGCTCGGTGATATGTCCAATCTCATGAGCAATCACACCCGCAAGNTCTGCCTCGCTATCGAGGTAGGCGAGTAAGCCNCGGTTGATGTAGATGAGGCCGCCAGGCAGTGCAAAGGCGTTGATATCGGGTGAGTCCAGCAGGGTGAAGGTGAACTCCTGGTTGGGCATNCTCGAGTTGGCAACCAACCGTGCGCCGATTTCATCGATGTATGCCTGTAACTCGGGATCGTCGTAGACGCCGACATTCTCAATGAGTTTCTCGTGTTCTTCGGCGGCGTCACTAGGAATGCTCACCGGACGGCCACCAACCGTGACCGTCGACGAGCCGGCACAGCCCGCGANCAGGGCAGCAAAGCAAAGTGCGGCGATAAGTCGCTTCATGGCTTATGACCCGGCAGACAGGTACTGCAACAGCTGGGTGCCCAGGCTGTCGCAGGCAGTATCCTGGACTGGCGCAATGATGGGGATCGGAACGACTACGGCAGGCATGTAACTTTGTCCACTGGTTAAGGCACTCATCTTTCCGACCTCNGCCCCGTCATCAAAGTTCCATATAGTGGCTTCGTACTCGGATTCGGTACCCCAGGTGCCAAAGCCGAAGCATCCGGCACCGGTAGGTCCCACTCCACAGGTCATGGAGCCGCTACTGTTGGTATCCTGCGTTCGCCCGTCAATCCAGATCATGTAGTTGAGATCCAGCTCCGCCAGCTTATTGGCGACGCTCGGAAGCANCATTAATCGACCGACACTCTCGATGCTCAGCGGCGCCGTNCGCGGCTCGAACCAGGGGTATAGGGCATCAACAAATTGTCNCTCTGGAATGACGCTAATGCTTTCGCTGCCGCGGCNTATGTGATTGCCAATNCAATCAATAAAGTCGGGCTCGGTATCGTAGTCGGGCGCGTGGCGCCTGCCGAGTATGACGATACTGCCATCCGCCATGCCCGCAACCGGCGCATCGAATGTCATTTCATCGACATTGGCGGTGACACAGCCACCGAGTAGGGNNGTCAGCAATACGATAGCGGGAACTGCGCGCTTCATTGAGCCTCCTCTGGATTTTCAACCCAATCCATCACGCCCGGCACACGCAAGAAGCTGGTAATAAAGTTGGCACCTGCATCGCGTAANGCCATGACGGCTGCCAGGTTCACCGCATCAATGTCTGACTGCATGAAAGCGGTGGGTGTTTTTCCATAGGCGGTCAGCGGCCACTCGGCAAANGGCTGTAAATTCTCCANTGTGATCGCGGCANTTTCCTCGTCGACGAGTTGCTCGGGCTCGACCAGCGCCAGGTTGTATCGCATCCAGATCTCATACACCTTTACGTTGGTGTACAGAGGAATGGCGTACTGCACGTCAGCAACCTGAGGGATCAATACTGCATCGACGTCGTACGTCTGCAGGTCTTCATAGCTCTCAATGAAGACCACATCCTGAAAAAATGCGGGAAACAGGGTGGACCAGAACAGAACTTGTGCTGTGCCCGTGCTCACTCGCCAACTGACCTCGCCACGCCCGGTGGCATCGTCGATTAGCTCGTGTTCTTTGAATTCTTTTGTAAACAGAATGCCGACGGATACGGGTACAGGATCTACCAGCGGTGTTGGAAATGAGCCTTCCACAACGACTTCGCGGCTAGAACATGCCGCCAGTACGATCAGGATAATCAGCGTCACCAGACGCTGGGCCTTACGGCCTAAAGTCATTGAGTCCAACAAACGTCCCACCATTCCGATGCGTAAGTTCTCTCATGAGTGTAGCAAAACGAATGCCAGTGTCCTGCAATTCGGGCGGCCTGATAAACTGTACGGGGAAGCCTACCGCATGGATGCGCACGCGCCGCTCGCCCGTCCCGGCTTCTGCATTCAGTCGATCCACCGTGAGCACCACTTCTTCAATCGATCTACCTGTAAATTCATCGCCAAAAACGTAGATTGATATTTTCTTATCTCGGTCATAAAACGACCGGACGGCCTGCGTAATACCTTCGACAGGTGATGAGTTAGAAAATGCATTCCAGTTCGCAAGATTACGCAGGATCAGCTGTCGGCGCGCGGGGGTATCTGGAATCCATTGACCCGCGTATCGGGAGAATAGATAATTCCCCATGTCGTTCATGACCTGAATGCCTTTTACGTTGGGGTAGATGTTCAGTGTCGCTTCCATTTCTCCCAACATGCGTTGCCAAGCATAGGAGAACATGGAGCCCGAGGTGTCGATGATGAAGATGATGTACTCGCTGTCGACCGGAATCCCGCCAATGAGCTGGTTCTTTTTTTCAGCATCGCGTCCGAGTAGTCGCTCCTCTTCATCGCTTAACTCCTGCCGCGCAATGGCAAGTTGCTCAGCGACAATGCTGTTCGAATTTCGTGTGGTTTGCAGCGAGTCATAGCGTGACTTCGATGAGGCTAGCGAGCCTTGCAGAATAGCAATCTGCTCTTCAAATTCAGATATTTGCTCTCGCTTTGCCGCCAAATCTCGATTGAGTACGGTCGTTTCACCTCTGAGTTCAAAAAGCTGCTCCGTCAGTTCCGCAACGCGACCCTCGGCTATCACAGTGGACTCCTCCAGAACCTGAGGCTCCACGGTCTTGGTGATCATCAGAAGCAAGATGACCGCGCCAAAGCCACAGCAAATGACGTCCAAGAACGACAGCGAAATTTCGGGTGCGGGTCTTCGCTTGGGCATTACGGCCAGTCCTCTGCAGGCGCCATGAAACTCCCGCCCGTATTTTGCGCCAGCTTCCAAAATTCCGATGCCGCCATGGGATCGCCTTCCATGGGCGAGAGCACCACGTTGACCGGCACGTTGGCGGGCAGGTTATCGATAGCGTCTCGATAGTGTTTTAGTCGAGCGGGTCCCGACACCGTGTTCTTGCGGGGTGTGTCTTTTCCTTGGGTTGGTAATCCATCGGTGATGATAAAAATATTATCCGGCTTGCTGTCGAGCTCATTGAGGAAAGCGAACGCGTTATAGAGCGAGGTGCCACCCGACGGCAGTGTGTCTCGAACTGAGGTGATCACCCGCTCCACCTGATCGCTGTTAGCCACTTCAAGCCATCTCCCTTGGGTCTCGGGTAGGGCGAAGCGTGCCTCTGTATTAAACAGAATGATTTGATAGCGCGACCCTGTAGGCAGTTGTGCCGTCAGCCAGTCAACGGTATCCAGCGCTTGCACCCATTTTCGCGCAGTGCGCTGACGATCACTCGATTGATTTCGCAGGCGAATAACGTTGACGACCTCTGGCGCCAACATGCTGGCTGAGGCATCGATCATGATCGCTATTCGGTTGCCGCCCAGTTTCAGGCCTGTCAGGTACTGACGATTACCTTCCCCCTGAAACTCCCGCGCGCTGCGACCACCGTCTGCCTCGGCCGCTTCGCGCAATTGCTGTATTCGCTCTTCCAGTGAGTTGATCTCAGCTTTCAGTGCCTCAAGGTCGGTGGTTTCACTGACATCCGATTCTTCTAATGAGGCTATCAATGCCTCAAGACGATCTAGCTCATCGGTGACGACGCGCGCACGCCCCTGAGCTTCAACAATATCAAGGTCGGTACTGCTAATTGCATTGCGGAGTCGCACGAGACCCTCTTCGCCCTCTCGTATGTCTTCTTCGAGCAGATCGACCTCAGACAGAACCTCCGCATTGACCGACTGAATTTGAATCTCGATCGAGTGGTCGATGATTAGGAATACCAGAACGACTGCGCCAAAGCCGCAGGACATGATGTCGAGAAAGCTGAGGTTGAATGTGTTGGCTTGTCGTTTCCGCCGGGCCATGGTTTACGACTCAACGACGATGAGAACGGCTTCCTTGCCGTCATTGCGGTACAAACGGCTGCCGACGGTAAGTCGGTCATGCGAACCTGAGACCGACAGCACATTCACTCGATCGCGCACTGATTCGTCGATGCAGGCAATACCTTCGCGCGTGATGACGCCAAAGCCCAGATCCTTCGCGTCCGTCTCGGTGATACGATGCGCCACCGCATCGATCAGAATATGGGTCGGCTGATCAGTTGCTACATTCGTCGCAATGCCCTGCGCTTTATCAGTTTCGTCTGCCGGGTGAGGAGCGGTTGTCTCTTCTCTCGGGTTGCTTGAGTCCGGAGAAGCATCAATAGGTGACGCGTCATTACCCATGTTTCGGTGGGAAATTCGCGTCAATGGCTGATCGCTCTGATGATCACGCAAGAGATCCTCTGCAGCCCTGGTTAAGGATTCAACAGAGGCAACTGCATCGAAGAGGATTCCCGGAAATACCGACAGCGATTCGTCTATGCTGATAGCACCCGTCTTACCACTGACCGCCGACGCGACCTTTTGTCCCGCTGTCTCAAGACGACTCCTCGAGATTTTGAATGAGGTTGTTCCAAGTTCAACCGATACCTCGGGGCGTTCTTTTAGCGAGGCCAGTACGCCGGGTAGAGTATCGAGCAGTGTTTGCTCAGACTCAGCACTTCGCCGCGGATCGAACCTAGTCTGATCGATACAGGCATCTGCGCATTCTTCAAGACACAACTCCAGTAAATCGAGATAGCCAACACCCGGAACCGCCGTGACTTTCTCGACTCGGCATTGACCGGACTCAACGGTGACTTCGCTGACAACCAATTGCCGCCANTGCANGCTTACATTGAGGCCAGAGCCTAGCTGCGAGGGATGCGCTAGAAGCGCTCTGTCGACCACCGTCCCAGGACTCACGCCCAGCGAGCTCAGTATGCCGAGTAACAGNTCAAGCTGGCTCTGCTCGAGGTTGCCGGGAGCAATAAGACAAAGATCGTCTACGTTATCCGTCGATCCGAATAGACTTTTCAGATGTTCGTAGACGAGATCGGCCGTGTGGCGCGCGTTGCCAAACACGCCGCCCAGAGGGGTGGTGGAGAGCTGATTCAGGATGTCTGTTCGGACATCCAGTGGTCTGCGTTTAAGTTGCGCAAAGGCCGCATCNCCGAACACAAAACCNTTTGCCTGCGATAGGACAATGCCAGGGGATCGAAGAATGCGTTGGCCATCGCTGAGGGTCAGGCTTGCATCGGTAAGGTCAAGGAAGGCGCGGGTCATTTAGGCGCCGCCAGATGACGAACGAGCTTTTTATCCACATAACGCTGGGTGCTGAGTACGAGTCGCTCCTGCGAGAGCTGTAACTGGTGCAGTGCAAACATGATGATGATGGATAGGACCAGCGCTACGAAGGTGCTGTTGAATGCGACACCTAGGCTGACGGTCACACCGGAGATGTCACCTTCCACCGCCTTGTAGGCCTGTCCGAGTGCATCGCCGATTCCGCGTACTGTCCCAATAAAGCCAATCGANGGGATGGCCCAGCTGATGTACCGAACCATTGATAATTCGGAGTCGAGTTTGTCGGCCTCGATGTCGCATTGCTCACGCACTGCTTCAGATACGGCTGGAATGCTGGCTGTGGTCGAGAAGCGACTGAGTGCGTTAAGGAGCGTTCGTGGCAGCAAGAGTTCCTGCTCGGCCTCGGGAAGCGCTTCGATGCCCCGAGCATAATTTCTTGCATCCTGAGGTAGCAGGGTTGTGCCCTCAGTGACGTGAATCAGGTTGCGTTCGAGCATGGTGGTTTCTTGCCGCGTCGTCCACGCTTTGAGGCCCATGATCGCCAGGGCCCAAATCATCAGAATGAAACAGGCTTCCTGCTCAAAATCTCGAATAACGACATAGAACGAGCGCTCGGGGACAAAGGCTTCTCCCGATGCTTGCAGCGCTGCTTGGGCTGCCAGTTGCACATCGGCCGAGGGTCGTATTAAGCCGACATAGAAGGCATGCACAACGATCACGGCTGCGAGCAGTGCTAGGACTTGAAACGCAAACTCTGACGGGATTCTCGGTTTAGACATGAGCGTTCACCTTAGATATCAACCGGAAAAGACACGGATCGGTCTTCACTGATCCGTTCAGTGGGCGTGTAGTTGTCATTTATCGTTTCGCCCGCTGGTATTTCTGCTATCGCTTGCTCAGGTGCGTCAGCGGAGATTTCTTCAAGACCACCGATCGACGCTTCCAACGCACTGTCGTCGACTCCATCAGACGTCACTACGGCATTGGCTGCAGCCGTTTGTGCCGCATCACTCGACGCATCGGATGACGGCGCAACATCATCCTGCGCCACCGCAAAGAGGGTGCAACCTGCAAGGGCAAAAACGCCAATCCAAACCTTACTCTGCATACCGTGCCACCCTAAATCCAACATCATCACGTCCACGTTCACCGTAATCGCGGTAGGTGAGTCGGAGCTCTCGCAAACGGCTCAAACTCCAACTCGCNCCCCGGATAGTGTAGTTATCGCCCTGTGGATCCCCTAACGGATTTTCTTCAATCGCTTCGTTTGGTACAGGAACCCGATACACATCATTGACCCACTCGGCGACATTACCACCCATATCGTATAGGCCTCTGGGGTTGGGCGGAAACTTTCCAACTTCGGCGCTAACAACCACCTTATCAGTGTAGCCGTTGAGGATGCGTCCTGTGACTAATGCGGAAGAGGCGTCAGCGAGGTTGGCGCTTCCGTCTTCGGGTGGCCACGCCTCGCCCCAGGCAAACCGCCAAACATCGTCTCCTTGTATGCGGGCAGCAAACGCCCACTCTGCCTCGGTTGGGAGTCGGTAGCCGGTGGAAGCGCTATTGAATCCCGTGATAATTCCATCGCGCTCGGTGTAGAAGGGTGCGAGACCCTCGCGCACGCTGAGCCAATTACAGAAGCTGGCTGCCTGCTGCCAAGAGAGCTGCACTGCAGGTTGGTGCTCGCGGTTTAAGCTTTTCCCTCCGGCTTGTCCNGACTCATGGTTTTGCGTGAACTGACGGAATTGGGCATTTGTTACTTCAGTGGTCGCCATGTAAAACGCGCGCGTTAGTCGTACCGGCCGCTCGACCTCGTTGGCACCTCTTCCGGCATCGCGCCTTGGCGCGCCCATCGTGAATTCGTTCACCGGACTCACCTGCGGATCAATGAGCACCAATGTCTGACCCACCGACGAGGTGATTTCCGGCTTGATCGCTGCTTTTCTGGCTTCTTCGTCTGTTAGCAGTGCCACACTGATGCGCTGCTTTAGCCCTGCCCGGGGTGTCACGCGCCGTTCTACACTGGCGTACCCGGGCGCTCTGATGGTGATTACTTGCTCTACGCCCGGCAACGAGAGTACCTGGCTACCTTTGCCACGATCATCTCCATTGATCTGAATGGTGGCATTACGGGGAGTGACCTGGATGTCGACCTCTCCAAGTGCTGGTGACAAAACGACTTGACGATTGACGCTGGCGCCTTTCTCCAAAGAGAGGCTAAAGGATTCGGTTAAATAGCCTGCTCGGCTTACCTGAATACGATGGCGTGTAGATGGTTCCATCGCAACTTCTGTGGGTGTCGCACCAACAAACCGACCGTCGCGCGTCACTACGGCGCCCGCAGGAACGGATGTCAGGCGCAGCATACCCGCTGCCGGCGTGAGTTCGACAATACCCAGATCGACATCGGTATCAGCAACCGCATCGAGCTCAATAACCTCGTCAATATACCCTGGCGCACTGAAGGTTATTTCGCGCGAGCCTTGCATCACCTCGAGAACCATTCCATTCAGTGTGACCGACGGTTCATCAACGCGGAGTTGATCAATCTGCACCGAAACGTCCGCGGGTGCGGTTTGGACCAACACGCTCGCCCACCCCGGAGTCAGGCTGGCTGAGAATCGCTGTGTTTGGGCTCGCCCAGTCACGTCTATCACTGTTTCATAGGGTAAATACCGCTCGGCCGACACACTCAACGTCGCTTCACCTGCGTCCACTGCATCGATGGTCAGTGGTGTCGTACCGATGACCGACCCATTCAGTGATACGGTGGCGGAAACGGGCGCCGAATCGATTACCAGAGTGCCCGGCAAGGGAGTCAATGACAGCGCAAGCGTCTGCACTTCGGCATGATCGACCAGCAGAGGACCAGAGAAGGTTTGGTATCCCTCGGCCGCAACCATCAGCTCATAGGTGCCGGGTCTCATGAGAAAACGTTCGCCGAAGGGTAAATGAAGGCCAGAGATGTCGATGCTAGGGGCTGTTTCTGATTCAACGGTAATGGACACCGAGCGGGCGGTGAGCAGGAAAAACAGGGTGTAGGCGACGAGTAGGCCGGCCACCAGCAACAACGCCGTCGCAGGCTTTATGCGCGGGCGTGTCGCCACGGTGATCTCGGTGCGAGGCTCAAATGCGGCGGGTGATAAGGACTCGTCGTGTCTGCGTTCGTCGGACATTAGCGAATGATCGCCTCTTCACATCGAACGTCAATACGGTTATCGGATGCCGCATTGATATTGGCTGTGATCAGAACGTCACGATAGCCGTTACGGCTACCCAGGAATTGATATTGGCCAGGTCGCAGCGAGACCGTTCTCGATGAGACGGTTCCAAGACGCGCAACCCGCTTGATGGTTATTTCAGTCAAACCGTCTGAGGTGATAACTACCGGTAACGGTGTACTCGCAGTAGCCACAGCTGATCGAACCGCCACCAACTTCCGCTTTAGTACCGGCCATGTCTGAGGGTTGGTTCTCAGCGCAACCTCTGCCTCCGATAAGGAGGCTTCGGCCTCGCTGAGCACCACGGGATCGACAAGACGNGCTTGTTTCTCAACGATCGTGTCAAGTTTCGCGAAGAGCTCTGCCAACGGACGCGCTTGTTCCAGGCCCTCCGAGGCTTCAACGAGAGTGGCATCAATCGCCAGCGCTTGCTCTAGTACGGCTACCACTTCAGTCCATTGTTCCTCTGCAGATAATTTAGCGGCCTCACCCAGAAGTGCATTGAGGCGTGACAGGGTCTCTGCCTCCTCGAGCTGTGCCAGTGCGGCANNGGGCCCATCGGCGGCGGGNAGAATTCGTTTCGCCGATTGGAAGGACGCCCGTGCGCCAGCGAAATCACTGTCACCCAATAATGTGAAACCCGTCGTCATCGCATCTTCAAAACGCTGGGTTGTCAGTGCCGATTTGTATAGTCGAGCTACTTTTGCCAACCGCTGGTGTGCGGGGTCGAGCCCCAGCGCCTCGTCGATTTGAGATACCGCAGTGCTGAAACGACCTTGCTCGAAGCTCGCCTTAGCGGCCGCTTCTAGATCTGCAATGTCCGGCATTAGAGGGACGCGTTCGACGGCATCGAACACGGCGTCGCTGTCAGGTGCCATTTGTTGAACCAGGGGAGCGATAGCGCCAGCGGTAGTCTCATCGCCCGATTCAATCGCCTCGAGTAGCAGTGCCAGTCTGCTATCNATTTCGTCGNTCAGCCGAGCTTCTAGTGCGATTAAAGAATCGAGTGCTTGCTGATATAAAGCCTCGGCCTCATCAAAATTTTGTGCGCGATATAAGGCATCACCTTCCACGGCAATGCCACTCGCTGTCAAAAAGTCATCAGCTGCCCACTGATCAACACCGCGCGATTCGAGTCGGGACTGTGTCTCCAGCAATGATTGCAGTACTTCCTGAGCCGAGCGCCTGACTTTGGCAAGTTGTGCTTCTGCGAATGGACTTCGCTCGGAGGTGTTTTCCGGCGACGCCGTGGTAGATGACGTTGAGGCTGCTGGCGCAGCGGAAGCTGCCGCACTCGGTGNTGATGAAGACTGACTCTGCGGTGTGGGTGCGAATTGAGGTAAGACGAATACGACCAACNNGAGCAAAACGGCTCCAACAGCCAGTGCTATCCAGGTGCCGTTCTGCCGGGGGTTATCCGACACCTCGTGAACACTTTGGGAGTCGGTCCTGGGTTCAAAGGACGCCGCGCGCAACGTGTCTTTGCTATCGTTTGTCATCTATCGGCAAGACTCGTTTATGGAGATGGCTGGCTTAAATCTGTGGGAAGCTCAGCAATTTCGGCGGCGTAGATATCGCTAAGGATCTCACGCCACTGGCCATACTGATCGTCAATGGTACCGGAAAGCTGAATAGTTCGGTCTTCCAGCTCGATGACTTGTGGTGTGATCTCCGCCTCTAAGGATTGGCCGAGCTCCTCCAGCGCCAGTGAGTGAATATTGGCTTCTGCCCGACGCTCTAAACCGCTTTTGATCAAACCGCCACCGGCGTACATACCCACAGCGCCAGCGGTTCTTACATTACGATCATCGGACGTGGCCGCCGCGATGCCTGCCAACAGTGAAATACCACCCATAATTAACTGGGTCTGCGCCTCATTTTGCAGCTCACGTAATGCGACGGTTTCTTCATAGCTCAATCGTCGCCATTCGTTGTAAGGNCCATCCATCGAGCCGGAAAAGTTATCGTAATGACCTTGAAGCGTATCGACGAAGATATGGTTCCGCTGCTGTATGGCGCCAATACGAGCCATCATCGGATCGGTTTCCGCCGGCAGTCTGATTGCGCGCGTTAGCGCTCCCTCTTCCTCGCGCAGGTAGCCTTCAAACGCCTCTGGCGCAAAGCTTTGNGCAAATTTCAGCTTCGATACGTCTCTAATTGCGATGCGATCAGTTCGTGTTAACGATTTGAAAACGACGATTAAGTCGTTGGCGATATCTCGATAAATGGCGAGAAACGGGTCTTTTTTAACCCTCTGAGTTTGTTGATAAGCATAGCGACTGGTTGTTCCAGCNTATCGCTTATTAAGCCAAGTGCGTCCCTGAGCATCCACAGCCTTGATCGCGAGGGCGAGCGCCTCACCATCCGATTGTTCTATCGTCCCCGTGACCAGAACATCTGTGATGTGTTCGGAGGAAGGTACCACTCGACTAGCTCCCCAGACACCCTGATCATCCAGCACAAGCGATAGCTCTCTGGCCATAAAGGTCGCCTCGGCACGCCGAATTTCGGGGTAAATACCTTCCTCCGGGTCCACCTCTGCGATGCCGGGATCAAAAACGACGACAGCAATATCGAGAACCTCATCACTAGGGAGTGACGTCTCATAGGTGCTGAGTGCCGGGACCGCGGTTGTTTTCACGGTCTCGGTGACGCAACCACTGAGCACAGCCAGCAGAGTCACGAGTGTCGTTAGACGATTAATCATGCTTCAGGTATCTCAATACCTTTGTATTTTCGATATTCGTTCCACAGCGCTTCGCGAATATCCGGATCGGGTTCTCGCATTGCGGCCTCGCGAAGCTGACGAGCGACGATGTCGTCGTCGTTACCCGACGGGATGTCTTCAGGTGCCTCGTACACGGCCGGCGCATCGGGCGCGCCTCCTGAGCGACCACCCATGCCACCACCGACAGAGCCATAACCACCTTCTTCGTCTGCTTCATAAGGGTTTCGACCACTGGAACTTTGCTCGGTTCCCGACTCACCCGAGCTTTGAGCGTTTGCGCCTTGTTCTCGCCGGCTTGCNCGCTGCTGACGTTGCTCCTCTCGAATGATGGCGTCAAATACGCCTGTGCTCTCTTCCAGCTGTCTATCGAGCACCGCAACACGCTCTGCGCTTGTCATGGTGTCAGTGGCACCCCAGTCGGATTCCATACCTCCTGCTGCTCGCGTGCCCTCGCCTTGACCTGAATCTGACGCGGAGTTCGATGCTACTTGCCCGCCCGCAGCGCCAGATGATGCGCTGCCATCGCTCGTTCCACTCGATGCACTGCCCGATGAGCTACTGCCTCCATCGCTGGAGCCATTGCTCGAACCACTGCCACTCCCGCTGCTACTCGACGCAGCACTGTAGACCGGTTCTTCATCGACAAGACTGGGCAGNGAGAGATCTCCACCGGCTGAGTCACCGAAACCCGGGTCGCCTCCTGCCATAGCCCCTTCACCGGAACTAGAGCCTCCGCTTTCCATGCCGCCGGAGCCGCCACCCTGGCTTCCGCCGGGCATACCGCCACCCGCGGAACCNCNACCAGTGCTACCACTACCCGCTGAGCCGCCGGAGCTTGATGAGCCTCCACCCGAAGCACCACCGCCTGATGAACTTCCACCCGACGAACTTCCGCCTTGCGCGCCCCCGCCCGACGAGCCTCCGCCCGACGAGCTAGACGAACCACTCGAGCCACCACTACTCGAGGAAGAGCTCCCTGATGAGCCGCTAGAACCCGCACTGCCACCAGGGGGCATGGATGCAGAAGGGGTGGACGGTGTCGTCGGCATACTGGCTGATGGGCAGCCCGCGAGTAGCGGCAAAATAACAGCCGTTACAATAAGGNCTTTGATCGCTTTCCCACTCATGTCGAACTCTCCGTNGCAGTTGCTCTCGGCATCGCCCAGTGTTTTGGCTCAAATACCCAGGTCATTCTCTCGCTTTCTACCGGCTCACCATCCTCGAACACGGGCCTAAAACGCATCTTTCTCAGTCGGCGAATCACGCGCTCCGGACCTCTGGCCCCCTCGGTCACAGGGAACTGAATACGCTCCAAATTTATCGCTTTNCCGGTCGCACTAATNTTGAAACTCACAACGAGGTCGCCTTCTGCAGGTTCACCCTGTTTGATATCGAGCACAGGTCCAAAGCCAGGTACGGCNGGCAATGCAACCGGTGCATTCAGTATACGGAATGTTGGAAAGAGTTCCGTCGGTAATTCTGCAAGCGCGTTTTCCGACGGCTCGCCATCAGTTTCTGCTAGCTCGANNGCGNGATNATCGGTNGNCACCAACTCAGATGGGCTTGATTCCTCGTCTTTACTGGTNATNGGCGCTTGTGGTGNGNCGGCATCGACCATATCNCCTTTTACCGCTGTAGCCTCTGTNACCTCAATCGATGAGTCAATGTCGCCCTCAACCGCATCACTCTCTACCGCTACCTCTGCCTGTTCAGATACNGANACTTCTCCTGTATCTACGNCNAAAGTCTCNCCATTGGCGAGGGTGAGAGCATCCTGGTAAAAGCTGATTGCGTTCATCCNATTACCGGTCCACCAGGCCCAGTCACCCATCCGAATCAGGTCNTCTGCCTGAATTTCNCGGCTGACACCCAGTCGATCTCTGTTGAGGTGCTGCATNGCGACNAGAACGGAAAGCCCGCGTTTGAANGTGCTTTTACCTGCAGCGTAGTTACGTAGATCGCGATCCATTTTCCCCGGCATAGCCGCACCAATACCTCGGTGACTGGCCAGCAGGTATTGCGCTCGAACCATACCTTCAAGTGCGGGAATCAACTCCTCAGAATCTTCACCATAGGTTGCGATCGATTCATTGAGCGCGCGACGATAAAAATTCCATGCCTTGCCCATGCGGGCGGTGCTTTCTTCTTCTTCATCAATATCCTGCAGCAATGCATATTGATGCCATTCGGCCTGCGCCAGCAGTGCTTCCACCTTTTCCGGGCCCGACGGTATGGTTGTCGATTCAATGCGCGAAAGATAAGCCTGACGCTCATCCGCGAGGGCTANCTGATTNAGGGCGCGATGGCTNGCAATTTCGGCACGTAANTAGGGGAGCTGACTCTTGGCATTNAGTCCTTCATTGATGCGACTGAGGTGTCCGGCGCGCTTGAGCTTTTCGATTGCCTCGCTATGTTGNCCGCTGTCCTGCAGGCTTATGGCCTCGCTCCAGAGTGTCTCCTGTTGACGCGGGTCGTAGGCACCGAACATGAGGTTTTGTGCCAACNCCGATGGCGTAGCCAGTGNGAGTGCTGCTGCTGTCAATGCGGTCGATATTACGAGACCTGCCGAAAACACTTTCACGAGTCAGTCCTCTTNTTCTACCCAAGTATAGGGATAGTNTTCACATAATCTCTACGTCTTAACACAAGGGATGTACACTTCTGCCGCGACCCGGGATTGGGCGTGATCTGGACAGGTGATAACACTGGGTAATCAAATGGGCAAATTTTTAGAAGACACGGCGCTTGAAGCGCTCGGTGAAAATCGATGGCGAGCCAATCTGCAAAAGGGATGGCGCATTGGACGTGTTCCCAATGGTGGTTANGTGCTTGCGATTGTTGGTCGCGCCATATCAGAGTCGCTGAATCATGCGGATCCGTTATCGATCAACGCGTTTTATCTAGAACCAACCCAGTTGGGTGAGGCTGAGGTCGAGGTCGAAGTCCTGCGGCTAGGTAAGGGCACACAATTCGCATCAGCCCGGCTTTATCAGGAAGGCAATCTGAAGATCGTAGCCAACGCGGCGTACACCGATCTTGACCGATTGAAGGGTCCGACCAATACGATACTGACGCCGCCAGTCGTNCCACCCTTTGAGTCTATCGACGTGCCGAAGCACAACGTATTGGAAATTCACAACACGATTGANACCCGCATTGTTGAGGGCGCCGCGTTCTTTGCGGATCAACAGCCTACCAACACAGGTGAGTTCATTGCNTACATGCAATACGCTGATGNCGCCGAAATTGGTGCGATTGATCTTTTGATGTTTGGCGACATGATGCCCCCACCGTCGTTCACATTGGTACCCAACGTCGGTTGGGTACCGACCGTAGAAATGACAGTGCAATTACGCGGGAAGCCTGCGCCCGGTCCCATTTTATGCAGGGCCAGATCGCATACTCTGATTAAGGGTGTCACAGAGCAGGATTGTGAGATCTGGGACAGCAATGGCGACCTCGTCGCCGTGGGTCGCCAGACAATGAAAGTACGGTCGCAGACCTAAGTCACCAGACGGCGACATGGCCTCCGGGGCGTCTCGGATCAGCATAACCATAGAACCAGCCATCATCGATCTGTACCGAGTTCACGCGACCGATAGTGCTATTTGAGCGAAGTATTTTGTGCTTACTAGCCTCGAGAATATTGGTGGTGTCGGGTGAAATGCCGGGTTCAACCATAGCCATATCGGGCATCCATTGATGGTGAATTCGGGGCGCCGATGTCGCCATGCCCAGTGTCATGTCAAACGCCATCACGTTGAGCAGTGTTTGCGCTACCGCCGTAATGATGCGCGACCCACCAGGGCTACCCGTAGCAATCCAGGGCTTTCCATCCTTGAATACGAGTGTCGGTGTCATCGAAGACAACGGTCGGCTGCCCGCAGCCACGGCATTGGCTTCACCCTGCACCAGGCCATAGCCGTTGGGGAAGCCCGGTTTGGCGGCAAAGTCGTCCATCTCGTTGTTTAACAGCATGCCGGTACCCGGTACCACGATGCCGGAGCCGAAGCTGAAATTAATGGTGTAGGTATTCGATACCACGTTGCCGAATTGGTCGACAATCGAGTAGTGAGTGGTCTCAGTGCCCTCAAGGTCTTTGAGACTGCCGGGCCGAATATCAGCAGAAGGTGTTGCAACTGAGTCACGGATGATTGTCCGTCGTTGATCCAGATACGCCTCATCCGTTAGTTGAGCCACGGGAATAGCGGTTCGATCGGGGTCACCTAGATACTCGCTGCGATCGGCGTATGCGAGCTTCATAGCTTCGATAAGGAGATGCAGGTATCCAGCGCTATTGTGCCCAAGGTCTTTGAGCGGAAATGGCTCGAGCAATTTCAATATCTGAGAAACATGGACGCCACCTGAGGAAGGGGGTGGCGCGCTCACTATTGCATAGTCACGAAAGGTCGATCTGACGGGTGTGCGCTCTATTGCGCGGTAGCTGGCGAGATCAGCCTCCGTTATTAGACCGCCCTGGCGCTGCATCTCGGCGACGATTAACTCGGCGGTCTTACCTTTGTAGAATCCATCGCCCCCCTTATCGCGAATACGCTTCAGGGTCTCGGCCAAATCAGGTTGCTTGAACACCGTCCCCATCGCAGGTGCGGTTCCGTTACCACCGAGGTAGACACGATTTGCTTCATCGTTTTTCGACAGGCGTTTTGACGCTGAACGCAAATTGAGATGCAAGGCTGCGGGAACCTCGAAACCATTTTCCGCGAGATCAATGGCGGGTTGAATCACCGTTTTGAGATCGAGTGATCCATACGTTTCCAGTGCATGAATCATCCCGGCTACGGTACCCGGGATGCCGGCAGCGTTAACACTGTTGTAGGCCATCTGCTTATTCACGGATCCATCTTCGTTGAGGAACATGTCTCTCGAGGCACTGGCCGGTGCCATCTCTCGGTAGTCAATAAACACCTGCTCATCTGACTCTGCGAGATGCACCAGCATGAAACCACCACCCGCAATATTGCCCGCGCGCGGAAGCGTGACGGCCAAAGCGAACCCTGTCGCTACTGCCGCATCAATCGCATTTCCACCTCGCTTGAGCATGTCTAGCCCAGCTTCCGATGCGAGCCTCTCGGGGCCAGACACCATGCCTCTGGACGAAATGGCGGGAATAAAACGCGTCCCATAGTCAATCAGCGGTCCGCCCTGATCTTCGGTTTGAGCAAAAACAGGGGAAGCGTTGAATGTCATCGCAACGGCTATGACTAGGCTGGCAAAGCGCATGAAGTAGTCTCCAAAATTTTCGGTGCAGCAAGTTGGGTGCAACGCTATCACATCATCGAGTTTAGGCAGAGTACCCCAGACTTCGATTACCATAGGGATCTTAGGAGGAGTCATGGAACTAAAAGATTATCGCCGGCAATACACCAAGGGCGGCCTGCGCGATGAGTCAATGCCGGATGATCCAATGGTGCTGTTCGAGCAGTGGCAACGAGACGCCAGTGACGCGGGGTTAGCCGATCCCACGGGCGTGGTGGTAGCCACGGCTCACTCTGACGGATCCATCCGTCAGCGGTTTGTTTTGTTAAAGGGTGTCAGTGAGCGCAGTTTTATTTTCTACACTAATTACAACAGTGATAAAGCAGTCGCGCTGACCCACAACGATCGAGCGTCGATGCTGTTTCCATGGAATGAACTGGATCGGCAGGTGAGTCTCTCTGGAGCAGTGGAAAAGATCCCGGAGGCCGAGTCCGATGCCTATTTCGCGGCCAGGCCGCGCGCCAGTCAGATTGCCGCTTGGACCTCTCAGCAAAGTCAGCCAATCGCCAGCCGTGGAGCGCTGGAGTTGCAGTATCGCGAGACGCTCCAGCGCTTTGATGGGAGCGATGTGCCGAGGCCACCGCATTGGGGTGGTTTCAAGCTGGTTCCTGAGCGAATTGAGTTTTGGCAAGGTGGGGAGGATCGGTTACACGACCGCTACGTTTACCAATTTTGTGACGGCTGGAGCCGCTCACGCCTGCAGCCCTAAGTCAGCTTGGACGATGAATAAAGCGTTGGATGTAATGTGGGATCGCGGGGAGATCTAATACCTGTCGACGCATGGTGTCCAGACCAATCGCCGCGACCAGGATCTGGAAACGCTCTCGAGAGCCTGGTATTTGGAGTCTAATGGCGCGATGACTATCTTTGGTACCCCACGCCATCCAAACCGTCCCTACCGGTTTGTCGTCTGATCCGCCACCGGGACCGGCAATGCCAGAGACGGCAATGCCAATCGTCGCGCCGCTCTTTTCCAGTGCGCCGCTCAGCATGGCGAGGACAACAGGCTCGCTTACCGCGCCGTGTTTGATCAATGTCGCTTCTGGAACCCCCAGCACGCTGTTCTTGGCTGTATTGGAGTAGGTGACGAAGCCGCTACCGAAGACCTGCGATGAACCGGCCTCGCGCGTGATGAGCGAAGCAATCAAGCCGCCAGTGCAGGACTCGGCAGTGGTTACCGACATCTTTTTTTCGAGGAGCGCCCGTTGAAAGGCCATGGCGAGCTGATCATCGTCATTGCCGAGAATATGGTCGCCGATTAATTCGTTTAGCAACGTCTCGGCATCGTCTCGGTTATCGAGCAGGGCGGCATCATCGACTTGCAACTTTAATTCCAGTTGAGGCAGTCCCGACCGAAAGCCCAAGGTCACTCCTTCTGGCCAATCGTCGCTGCGCGCATTCACAAGCTCTTGAATGGTGGACTCGCCAATACCAAAGATTTGCAGTCTTCGTATGAAGGCCGTACCCGCGCCAACACGTGTTGCAACGCGGTCACAGATTTCGGGAAGCATTGCCGTAAGTTCAACCGGCACACCCGGTGTGGTCATTACCAGCGCGCCATTAACTTCTAGAGCAAAGCCGACGGCGCTGCCAATGGGGTTTGCGACCAAGTCAGCCCCGTCAGGGAGCAAGGCCTGCTTCAGGTTGCTTGGATTAAGATCCAACCCGCGTCGCTCACACCATGCCTCGAGATGCTCAATGGCCTTGGGGTGATCAACCAGAGCTTTACCCGCGACGTCCGCCACGATATCAGCCGTAAGATCGTCTTCCGTGGGTCCAAGGCCACCGTTAATAATGACCACCTCTGCATTCGCACATAGCTCAATGAGGCTGTCGCTGAGTAGCTGTGGGTCGTCGCCGACGGTGATCTTTTTCCCAACGCCAATTTTATGGGCAGCCAACGCATGCGCGATGCGCGAGGAATTACTATCAACTGTGTCCCCACTCATCAACTCGTTGCCCGTTAGGAGCAGGGCGACCTGCACTCGCTTACTCATACGAAGTCATTAAAACTCGGCATTGCCGGGGGTGCGCGGGAATGGGATAACGTCTCTCACGTTCTCCATTCCCGTGATGTAGGCAACCAATCGCTCAAATCCTAATCCGAAGCCGGCATGTGGGACGGTGCCGTAGCGGCGAAGGTCGCGGTACCACCACAAGGTGTCTTTGAGCGCCTCATCCATTCGCGCATCCAACACATCGAGGCGTTCCTCGCGCTGGCTACCTCCGATGATTTCCCCAATGCCGGGTGCCAGCACATCCATCGCTGCCACGGTGCGCTCATCATCGTTAAGACGCATGTAGAATGCCTTGATGTCGCGAGGGTAATCGGTCACTACCACAGGGGCTTTGAAATGCACTTCCGAGAGGAAGCGCTCGTGTTCTGAGGCCATGTCGATACCCCATTCGACGGGAAACTCGAATTTCTTGCCTGACTTGAGCAAGATATCGATGGCATCGGAGTAGGTAACCCTGACGAACGGTTGATCGACAATATTGGTCAGTCGTTCGAGCACGGTGTTATCGATTCGTTGTTGGAAGAAGCCAAGGTCTGTCTCGCAGTCGTTCAATACGCGCTGCGTGACCGACTTCAGTAGGTGTTCAGCCAGTGCGGCGTTATCGGCAAGGTCTGCAAATGCGACCTCCGGCTCAACCATCCAGAACTCTGCTAGATGTCTTGAAGTATTCGAATTTTCGGCCCGGAAGGTGGGTCCAAAGGTATACACCTTGCTCATGGACAGGCAGTAGGACTCGACGGCGAGCTGCCCCGATACGGTCAGATAGGCATCGCTACCGAAGAAGTCCTGAGAGGTGTCGACCTGCCCTTTGTCATCTCGTGGCAGGTTGGTGAGATCGAGCGTACTGACGCGAAACAGCTCTCCAGCCCCCTCACAGTCACTGGCGGTGATAATAGGCGTGTTCACCCAGTAGAAATCTTCTGAGTGAAAGAAGTCATGAATCGCATTCGCTAACGTGTGGCGGATCCGGGTAACCGCACCGAAAGTGTTGGTTCGAGTGCGCAGGTGCGCTTGCGTGCGAAGGTATTCAAAGGTGTGACGCTTTTTGGCGATTGGGTAGGACTCAGGGTCGTCAATATCACCGACCAGTTCGACCTTGGTCGCCTGAATTTCCACGTTCTGACCACCGCCCTGCGATGTCACCAACTCACCCGACACGATAACGGCACAGCCTGTGGACAGCTTCAAAACCTCTTCTTCGTAATTTGAGAGCTCATTGGGTGCAACACATTGCAGGATATCGAAGTGACTACCATCGTTTACTGCCAGAAATGAGATGCCAGCTTTCGAGTCGCGCTTGCTCCTCAGCCACCCCTGAACGGTTACGTGACTACCAATCAGTGCCTCATCACCGAGGAGCTTTTTTACAGAGTGGGTTTGCGACATGATGACTTCATCCTAACTATCGTGTTGTGGAAACATACTGTACTGCGTTGAGACACTGGGTGTTCCGTGCTCGGGGGTACCCTAGATCAGGGTAAAGCAGGCGCTTTCACCGCGCGGCTTATCGACGGGCTGGTATTGCACGCGGACCTGCTGCCTCAGTTGGTAGCGCCGCGTCTTGCTCGCCAATGCCATCTCCCATTTATCAAAGCTAAATTTTTCCTCGTCTTTTCTGAGATCAACGGTGCCTTCAAGACCGAGACCGTTGATTTTTACCGTGAAGCCCGAGGTATTGATGTGAACAATCTCGGAGTCATAGTCAGACTCACCCTCAGCTGCTCGTGCGTTAAGGAAATTACAGCTTAACCAGTTATTAGCAGCAGTAACCGCCTGACGATTCTTGGCGCTGGCCTGATTGATAAGATCGAATACCGTGGCCGGTGCTGTCTTAACACTGGTGTCGCCTAGCATGGCTTTGAGCTGAAGGTGCACGCAAAAATCAAGTGCTTTGCGCAGGGGTGATGTCCCGGTTGTGTAGACGGGCAAAGCCATACCCATGTGTGGCGCGGGTTTGACGCTGAAGCTTGCTCGGGACATCAAGCGATTAATCATTGAACGCAGGGGTCTCTCGTCAGACGCCCCGGTTAACTCGGTTATCAGCGTACGAAACCCGTCGAGTGTCGAGAAATCGAGGCTGCTTTGTTCTGGGAGAAACCGCGTTAAAAACTCTTTTGCCTCGTCAGCTCGATCGCGTCGTATGCCAGCATGCGTAACAAATGGACCCGGAAGTTCCGCATCCTTCAGCGCTTGGGCAATGCACCGATTGGCAGCAACCATGCACTCCTCGACTAGCAACTGTGACCCTTTCTTTTGCACCTCTTCGATGCGATCGATCTGTTTGTTTTCATCTAACCACCAGCGATGCTCGGGACGATGCTCGATAACGAGCTCTCGCGATTCGCGCCAGGTGCGAAGTGCGCTATAGCAGTCATTAAGGTGTTTTAACGGCTCAGCAAACTCGTGCTCAGCTCCCTGGGTTAATACGTCTTCCACTTCTTGATAACTAAGCTTGGCTTTGGATCGAACAATGGCGAGCTGGATGCGTGAGTCAGTGATGCTTCCCTCCGGTGAAACCGTCAGACAACACACCAGAGCGTGCCTGTCTTCCAGCGGTCTCAATGCGGCGCTCTGTGACAGAACCTCCGGCAGCATAGGAATGGCTAGGCCATGGAAGTAATGCGAGGTGCCTCGAGTGGCAATCAGCGTTGTCAGGTCCGCAGTCTCTGAAATACAGGTGGTGGGGTCGGCAATGGCTACCGTCAGCTTCCAGCCATTTTTATCGGGTTCAGCGCATAGCGCATCGTCTATATCCATCGTGTATGGAGAATCGATGCTGACCAGTGGTAGGTGACGCAGGTCCTCTCGTGTCTCGTCGATAGCGATACCGTCGCCAACAAGTCCTTCGATCGTTTTGAACTGCTCCTTGGGAAGCATCTTCTCAATGCCCGCCCGCGCGGCGCAGTAGTCATTTTCAAGCCCCGGCGTTCCTGTAGGTCCGAATGTCTGTAACACCTTTACCGAGGGCTTACCGTCGGCAAACGGATGCCTTTGGAGCCGACACTGAACGAGGTCGCCGACCTTGGCGCCAGAGCGAGCATTGGGCGGTATAAAAAGCCACCGGGTGAAATGCATGAGTTCGGGGACATCTGGCGCAACGAAGAAAGCTTTGCCCTTTTGAACCACTTCGCCGACGAAGTGATCAACTGAGGTAGAGAGTAATGTTTCTACCTCTGCTGTACTCTGGGGCTTGCCTGATTTGTCCTTTGCAGGTGCGGGTTTGATGACGATGGAAACACGATCGCCGGGGAGTACACGCTGCATCTCGTCCGGAGGCAAAAATATTTCTCGGTTGTCGTTTAGCACCACGAAACCAAATCGGCTGCGTGTTGCTTTAACAGTTCCCTCGGCGATTTCTTTTTCCGCTTCTATTTTGTTTTTAAGGCCCTGAAGCTGGCTTAGGGCATTTTTATCTAACATACACCGAGGAATCTCTTGAAAAGGTTGGCACCGCTAAGATGGTCATTGCCATCGCAGCGTAAATCCTAGCTGAGCGCCCCCGATTTTTCACGCTTTTGTGGTGACCAAAAAAATTCATCAACCGGTAATTGACATGCGGGGTTTCGATGGCTTTACTGAAAGTGCCCGAAATAGTAAGAGTAGGACGGTTTACTGGTAATGACGTTTGTCGGCTCGGCCTTGACACCATATACCACACCACTGTGTTGCGCACCTGCATCCGCCTATCCTTTATCCCCTGTATTAGTGCCTAGCACTCGCCCCTTTAACAAGAGCGAGGTGGCCGTCATTTCATGTTTGGACAATAGCCGGAGATCACATGACGCAATCTGCAAGCTTGCCTAACGAAGTCACACAACTAACGCCCGCAGAAGTAAAGACATATGTCTTGGATACCAATGTGTTGCTTCATGACCCAACGGCAATTGCAGCGTTCGCAGAGCATCGGGTCGTTATCCCAATGACCGTCCTGGAAGAGCTGGATCACATCAAGGATCGACGGGACAAATCGGTCAGTCGGGAAGCGCGAATTGCGATTCAAATGATCGACAAGGTGGTGGGTTCATCAACGCCACAGGCGATTCAGGACGGTGTTGAGATTCCGGGTTCGACCTTGTCCGGCGCATTGGGGCGCCTGGCGATCTTTCCGGATCAGCTATTGGGTGCTAATGAGCATGTGCCTTTTCTCGATAGCACTCAGGATCAGGCTAACGACAACCGCATTATCAATGTGGCGCTTAAATACCAAGTGGAACACGCTGGTGAGTTCGTGTGTCTGGTCACCAAAGACATCAATATGCGCATCAAGGCCAAGGGTTCCGGCTTGTTACATGTCGAGGATTACCGTCACGACCGCGTACTTGATGATATTGATCTCCTCGCTACCGGTTACAAGAAAAGGGAGGGCGAGTTCTGGGACAGTATCGATCGCGTCGATACGGTGCGTGAAGACGACATGACGCTTCACAGGATTCCACGATCAGAGTTGCCAGAGGCTTATCCCAATCAGTTTTTCTATGACGATAATGGCTTTATCGCTTTTGTGGATCACGTCGATGAGGACTTCGTCTACCTTGCGGTCGACAGCCGAGATAATTTGATGAATCAACGCTTCTGGGGCTTAGCGCCCCGGAATCTAGAGCAAGCCATGGCGATGCGGCTGCTCGAGAATGATGATTTAGATATGACGGTCCTCACGGGACCCGCGGGGTCGGGCAAAACATTGCTGGCCTTGGCTTATGGACTGCACGCCATTCTGGAGCAGAAAAAATACAAAAAACTCATTGTTGCCCGGTCAACACCGCCTATGGCCGAAGAGATTGGCTTCCTACCCGGTACCGAAGAAGAGAAAATGGCGCCGTGGCTTGCGGCATTTGATGACAATCTCGAAATTCTTCATGGGGCGGACGAGTGCTCAAACGGCAGCATCGAGTACGTGAAGGAACGCGCTAACCTCCAGTTCAAGTCACTGAATTTTATGCGCGGTAGGTCGTTTAACGGCGCCTATATCATCATTGATGAATCCCAGGGTTTAACGCAGTTTCAGCTAAAGTCGATTATCAGTCGCGTGGGGTCGGACTCGAAGATTGTGGTTTTGGGGAACCTGGCTCAGATCGATAACAAATACATTTCACCCCTGACATCGGGCCTCACCTATCTGGTTGAGCGCGTAAAGCCCTACCCACATGCTGGGATCATGCACATCAACGGGATCGTAAGGTCCAGGTTGGCGGCGTTTGCAGAGGAAAACCTCTAACAGGCAACGTTCATTGACAGCGCGTTAGTCTGAGAAGCGAGAGCCGACTCGTTAGTCGAACAGTAGAAACTCGACGCGGGCCTCCACAGCCCAGGCGGTATCTCTTGGCAGATCTGCCGCATCTATGCGTTGGTTGAGCGTGGGCTCAAGCTCAAAAAACAGAAACTCGCGAATGGCCTGCGCTCTCAGCCGGAGTCCGACCTGATAGTTCTCTCTGTAGCTATCGGGCTCGGTCTGACCTTTGACGCCAGCGTACAAATAAGCCGCTCGTTCAAATCCATTTTCCACAGCCCACTGGCGGACGACACCGAGGTTCGAGGACCACTCCATCCCATCTGATTTCTCGCCGTACAACACACGGTTTTGCGTTCTTATGAGTGATCGCCTCGAGAGCGCGTGGTCGATATCCAGTTTAGTGGTCGCGAAGGCGCCATCATCGAAATCGTACTGCGCGCGCTGGGAAAACCGGAAGGATGTATTTGGCCCCCACAGGGTCTTGTAGCGGTACTTTACGCCCGGTTTAGGGCCGGCACCGGATAATCCCACAGTAAAATCGGTCCTGTGATTGCCACTCGCGCTTTCGTCGAGCAGAACCTGTAAGCCCACTTGACTCTGCGATGGATCGTCCTCATCGCCTGGTACAAGTTCATCGGGGTCGTCACCGCGAAAGACAAGATCTACGCGATCCGCCAGTCGAGGCAGGTTGACCTTTCCGCCGAGACTCATACGGGTTTCTGTTCCTAGCCGCTCATCCCAGTCGGTTGTGATTTTGAGTCGTAGACGGGACTCGGCGATTTCTGCGTCAGCATCCACGTCACCAAAAAATCCGTCTACCCACCGAGTCAGCGCCATGGTTCGGTCGGTCGCAAATCGATGGCTGGAGTCAACCCATCGCTCGGCCCTCGAGCGTGCCTCGGAAGTCACGTTCTCGGACTGAAGTTCTGGCGATGATGCGTCCGCAAGGGGTTTTTCGGCCGCGTATGAATTCAGAGCAAAGCAAAAGCTCAGTAAGAGGCCCAATATGGCTCTAACGAAGTTCATCGTTTTAGTCTAAGCCAGAAACCGACCTTCCAGTAGTGTTTTCAGCGATCTATTGTGGGCCGAGATTTAATCGGTGGCGCACTATCTGCGGCGTTGCGAGCCAAGGGTTCTAATAGCTTTGTGTGTCGACGTCTCTGACGATATTGACAAAGCTTTGGTAGCGCTCCGAACTGATTTCATTGCTCTCGACCGCTGCGAGTACAGCGCAGTCTTTTTCAACGAGGTGACTGCAATCTCTAAATCGACATTGATCTAGGAAGGGTCTGAACTCGATGAAACCGGGTGCCACCAGCGTGGGATCGACGTGCTGCAGTCCGAACTCTCGGATCCCCGGTGAGTCGATAATGAAGCCTCCGCTTGGACGCTCAAACACTTCGGCTGTCGTTGTTGTATGACGACCTTTAAGCACGCCCTCTGACAAGGCACCAACCCGCAGTTCTTCTCCGGGTAGCAAGCGGTTGATCATGGACGATTTCCCAACACCACTCTGCCCAACAAACACTGATGTCCGTATCCCTAGCCGGTCACTAAGGGCCTTCGTTTCGTCAGGTGTTGGTCCGCTGGTTATTACCTCGTAGCCAATACTCCGGTAACTCTCCAGCAATGATCTGCACTCGGGGTGCTTACCCAGCAAGTCTGATTTATTAAGGATGATAAGGGTGTCGATGCTCGCCATGTGCGCTGCGACGAGATAGCGGTCAATCAGATTGGCATGGGGCTCCGGTTCCGGTGCGAACACTATGGCAATGAGGTCGACATTGGCGGCTACCGCCTTAAGCTGACCTCGGGCGTCAGGTCGTTTAAGTTCAGTTCGTCGTTCCAGCTGACTTGTAATGTAGGCGCCTGTCTCCTCGTTAGACCAAAGCACTCGGTCGCCAGCGACCAAATGGGAGAGATTTGGGCGCAAGTGACAGGTATGTGTTTCTCCATCATTCGCTCTGACAATCGCTGTTTTGCTGTAGCGTGCAACGATCATGCCCTCGAGGTCATCACTGAATCCAGCACTAGCACTCTCACGCCGCTTTGCTGCATTTTCTTCAATGCGCCGTCGCTGCTGGTCTGTCAGTCGTCTATTTCCCATCAAGTCAGTGTACCCTGTCAGCTCGCGAAACGATGCAGTTTGCTTTGTTAAGGACGGCGCACAATGGATAAAGATAAGCGACTGATTTGGGTCGATATGGAGATGACGGGGTTGGATCCGGATTCCGATCGGGTCATCGAAATTGCAACGATTGTTACGTCTCTCGATCTTGACGTACTGGCTGAGGGGCCAGTCATTGCTATACATCAGAGCGATGACGTGCTCGCCAAAATGGATGAGTGGAACACGCGAACGCACACGAATTCAGGGTTGGTCGATCGTGTCAGAGCCAGCACAGTGGATGAGGCCGCGGCGGCACAAGAAACTCTGCGGTTTCTCGATGATTGGGTAATACCGAACCGATCACCCATGTGCGGTAATTCGATCTGTCAGGATCGCCGCTTCATGGCCCGTCACCTAACCAGCCTTGAGACATTTTTCCACTACCGCAATCTCGATGTGTCGACCTTGAAGTTGCTCGCCAATTACTGGCGGCCTGACTTGCCGCCAGTCCCGAAAAGGAACGTCCACGAAGCCTTAGCTGATATCAGGGAGTCCATTGAGGAGCTTCGGTATTTCAGGGAGCACCTCATCCGACTGTAGATTCAGGGCCAAGTGTTCGGTGAGCTCAGCCGTGTTGACTGAGCGCCCAGGTCACGTGTTCTCTTACCAGAGAAGAGGCATGATGCTCGCGAGACTTGAGCGCCTGGAGTATTTCAGGTGAGGTTTCAGCATTGCCCAAAGCCACCGCAATGTTACGAAGCCATTTTTCGTACCCGATGCGTCGGATAGGGGAACCCTGAAGCCGGTCCAGGAACTCGACTTCCGTCCAGGAAAAAAGCTCGACCAGATTAGGGTTATCCAAATCCCAGCGCGGCGCAAAGTCCGCTTCGTTCGAAATAGCGGCGAACTTATTCCATGGACATACCAACTGACAGTCGTCACAGCCGTAAATGCGATTGCCCATTTTTTCCCTGAGCTCCTCTGCGATCGAGCCTTCGTGTTCGATCGTGAGATAGGAAATACACCGTCGTGCATCGAGGACAAAAGGTCCGACGAACGCATCCGTTGGACAGGCAGTCAGACACGCGGAGCAGCTACCGCAGTGCTTTTCCTGTTTAGGCTCGGAGCGTGGTAGCGGGATGTCCGTGTAGATCTCCCCGAGGAAGAAGTAGGAGCCAGCAGACTCATTAATCAGCATGGTGTTTTTTGCTATCCAGCCGAGCCCTGATTGTTCTGCAATGGCACGCTCGAGAACAGGGGCGCTGTCGACGAAGGCTCTGAAGTCCCCCGAACCCAACTCCGACCGAATGCGATCGGCAAGTTTGGAGAGTCGTGACCGGATGATCTTGTGGTAGTCCCGCCCTAAGGCATAGCGAGAGACGAAGCCTTTGTCCGAGGTATCCAAGACCTGCCAGGCATCTTTGGCCTCAGGCTGATAATCCATCCTGCACGAGATAACGGTGCAGGTGCCCGGAACGAGCTCAGAGGGACGACTCCGTTTGGTGCCATGGCGGTCCATCCAGTCCATGGTGCCGTGATAGCCCGCATCCAACCATTTTTGAAGATAGGCCTCGTGTTCATTGAGCTCGATGCCCGTGAACCCAATATCCTGAAAACCCAACGCCTTCGCCCAATCGCGGATGGTATCGACTAATTCATTGTGCTCTGCGTTATTCACCACAACATTGTGACAGATAGGTGGCTGACCAAGGTACACTCTGCGCATGAGTAGTTTCGGTTCATTTACGCGGTTTCTTCCCGACGAGGCAGCGACAGTAGCTGCAGGCGCGAAGATTGGACGGGCGCTAAATACGGGCTGCGTGGTTTTCTTAGTCGGTGAGCTTGGTGCCGGGAAAACAACATTCACGCGAGGCGCTCTTCGTGCACTGGGGCATGCGGGCTCTGTGAAGAGTCCAACCTATACCCTTTGTGAACCCTACGACCTCGCCGATGAGGCGCAGCTCTGCCACTTAGATTTATATCGACTGTCGAACCCTGAGGAATTGGAGTTCCTCGGAATCCGAGACTATGTGGCGAGCGGTGCTATTTTGTTTATCGAATGGCCATCAAAAGGAGAGGGTTGGTTACCGGCCCCCGACCTACAGGTTGCCTTGCAGGCCACAGATACTGGCCGCCAACTCGAAATCTCCGCACTGACCGCTGATGGTCAGGACTTGCTGAGTCGCATGGGGGATGGCCATGCGTAAGATCCGTAGCCTTCTGTTGGCGACAGGTTGCTTGATGATCCTGTTAGGCCCTCGGGCGCTGGCGAGTGTGCAAGTTGAAGATGTTCGTCTCTGGCGCGCCCCCGACCACACCCGAGTGGTGCTGGATCTCTCAGGCCCAACCACTCATAAGGTATTGGAACTAAAAAACCCCTCGCGTTTGGTACTTGATCTCAACGACGCCGCGCTGGCGGAAGCGCTAACCGATTTGCCGCTCGAAGGAACGCCGATTGCTCGCGTTAGATCAGGCATACGCGAGGGACAAGATTTAAGGGTGGTGTTTGATCTCTCGGCGAACGTGAAAACCAAGAGCTTTCAGTTGGCGCCTAATGAACGAACCGGCCACCGCTTGGTATTGGATTTATTCGACGCGGAGTCGTCCGGCCAACCCGCGATCGCGCCACCCAAGAAGACCGTTAAGACGGCGGACGCCCGGCGCCCCGTGGTGGTGGCGATTGATGCCGGGCATGGCGGAGAGGATCCGGGAGCTTCGGGACCCAAGAAATTGCGCGAGAAACATGTCGTCCTGCAAATCGCTAACCGTCTGAAATCAAAATTAGATGCATCACCTGAGTTTCGGCCCGTGATGATTCGAACGGGGGATTACTACATTACCCACAAGGGCCGACGAGATCTTGCGAGGAAAAACCAGGCCGATCTGTTTATCTCTATTCACGCCGATGCTTTCAATCATCCATCGGCAAATGGAGCATCGGTTTATGCGCTTTCGACCCGAGGAGCCACCTCAACAACGGCGCAGTTCCTGGCGGATAAAGAGAATGCGGCCGACTTGGTAGGCGGCGTAGCGGTGTCAGATATGGACGACGTGTTAGCCGGTGTTTTAACCGACCTCTCTATGACAGGAACACTTGATTCCAGTTTAAGTGTCGGTGCTGAGGTGCTGGGGGAAATGGGCAAGGTGGCACCGCGACTCCACAAGACAAAGGTGGAGCAGGCGGCGTTTTTGGTTTTGAAGTCCCCTGATATTCCCTCGATTCTCGTAGAGACCGGCTTTATATCGAACCCTAAAGAGTCGTCACTACTCGCAACGCCCAGCTATCAGGACAAAATGGCGACTGCTATTTTTCGCGGGGTTCAGCGATGGTTTAAATCTAACCCGCCCCCCGGGACTGTCTTTGCGAGAGCCAACCCCGATGCAACGGTGACCGAACGGACAGTGAAGGTGGTGAGAGGCGATACCTTGTCAGGGATTGCAGCGAAATACGCAGTGTCAGTCGACGAGTTGGTCCGCAGTAATTCGTTGCCTTCCAAAACGATTAAAGTCGGTCAGGTTTTAGTCATTCCGGAGTCCGGTTGATGTCGATTGGGAAGATCAAACAACTCGACAATCGTCTGGCCAATCAGATAGCGGCAGGTGAGGTGGTTGAGCGCCCCGCCTCTGTGGTTAAAGAGTTGTTGGAGAATGCACTCGATGCAGGTGCAACGGTCATCACCATCGATGTCGATGAAGGTGGCGTTAAAAGCATACGTATCACTGACAATGGAACGGGGATTGCGGCCGATGAATTGCCTCTGGCATTGGCTCGACATGCGACCAGCAAAATAGCATCGATTGACGACCTGGAGGCGGTGGTAACGTTGGGTTTTAGGGGTGAGGCGCTTGCCTCTATTGCCTCTGTCTCCAAGTTATCGGTGACATCAAACACTGCAGAGAATCCTAGTCAGGGACAGGTGGCGCGCTGCGAAGGACGCGAGATGCAAGTCACGGTATCGCCCGCCGCACACCCCAGGGGGACAACCCTTGAAATTCGAGATCTGTTTTACAACACGCCCGCGCGCCGAAAGTTTCTGCGCACGGAGCGAACAGAGTTAGGGCGCGTTGAGGAGGTTGTGAAACGGACCGCGTTGGCTCGCCCCGACGTGACCTTTGTGCTGTCACGTAATGGGAAGGTACTTCACCGTCTCACCGCGGGTACGTCAGAGCACGATCTTCAGCGCCGGGTCATCGGTATTTGCGGTGAGCCCTTTGCGCGCGAGAGTGTCGTTGTCGATCGGGTCGCGCATGGTCTGTCACTGCGTGGCTGGGTAGGGTTGCCCACCTTTTCACGATCACAAGCGGATCTGCAGTACTTCTTCGTCAATGGTCGCGTGGTCAAAGACAAGGTCATTACCCATGCCGTCCGGCAAGCGTACCGTGATGTCCTCTATGGTGGACGCCACCCGGCGTACGTCTTGTTCCTTGAGTTGGACGCGAATCGTGTAGACGTCAATGTCCATCCGACAAAACACGAAGTGAGGTTCCGGGACAGTCGAGCGGTTCACGGTTTTGTCTTTAGCACTTTGGGGCGAGCACTGGCTGATGTCAGGCCCGCGGATATTGCAAATCCTGTCAATCTCGATCAAGTCTCAGAGCCACAGGTATTCGACACTCAGTTTCAGCAGGTCTCGATGGGGCTTGAAATCCCCAGAGGCACCGATAGCTTGAGCGAGCCTGCAGTCGGTGCAAACCCTTTCCATGAATCACTTCCCCTACCTGCTGCCTTCATAGCCGGCGGCTCTGACAGAGGCGCACTCAGGTCTGATATGGGACAAACGTCTCTGCAGTCAGGCGCTGCACCACATGGCAGTGATGTCCCACCCCTGGGCTTCGCGATTGCCCATCTTCATGGAACCTACATCGTGGCGCAAAATGCGGCGGGCATGATCTTGGTCGATGCGCATGCGGCACATGAGCGCATCACCTATGAGCGCTTGAAAGCGGCGCGGGCGACTGCATCCATTGCAAGTCAGCCTCTCCTCGTTCCCATGCCATTGACACTTACGACAGCAGAGATGGGCGCTTACGAGGAATTCTCTGACCTCTTTTCGCAATTGGGGTTGGTGGTTGATGCTGCTGGTGATTACACCGTTTTGATTAGGGAGGTGCCGGTCATCCTCGCGAGAGACAATGCGGGTAACCTGGTGCGCGATGTGCTGTGTGACCTCGCAGAGGTAGGTCATAGTGATCGGTTGTCTGCCCGCATGGATGAGATACTGGCAACCATGGCCTGCCACGGTTCTGTGCGCGCGAACCGCTCGTTGTCTATTGCCGAGATGAACGCGCTACTCCGGGATATGGAAATTACTGAAAACTCGGGCCAGTGTAATCATGGTCGTCCTACGTGGGTCCAGTTAGGACATGACGAGTTAGACAAGTTATTCCTGCGAGGGCGTTGACGTGGGTGAACCCTTGATTTGTCTTATGGGGCCCACGGCTGCCGGCAAGACAGACGCCGCTATTGCCCTGGCTGACTCTTTTGATGTTGAACTGATCAGTGTCGACTCTGCACTGGTCTACCGAGGGTTGTGTATTGGGGCGGCACAACCTGATTACCCTCACCATCTTATTGATATTCGGGATCCTGCGGATGTGTATACAGCGGCAAATTTCGTCGAGGATACGCTGAGCTGTATTGCAGATGCGCGATCGCGTGGGCGCCGCGCCGTGTTGGTGGGTGGGACTATGATGTACTACCGCTCACTCATCGAGGGACTGTCCGACATGCCGGCCTCAGATCCGGCTATCCGTGCCGAGATAGAGGCAGAGGCGTCGCGAGCGGGGTGGCCCGAGATGCACCGTGAGCTGGTGGCAGTGGATCCCGATACGGCCAGTAGCTTGCACCCTAACCACAGTCAGCGCATCTCGCGTGCCCTGGAGATTTTTCGCCAGACGGGCACGCCTATGAGTCACTGGCAACGCGCGGGTTCTCAAGAGCGGCGTGCGGCGATTTGTGTAGCACTTGCGCCCAGTGACCGAGCCACGCTACACGCCCGCATTGAGGCTCGCTTTGACCTCATGCTGAAGTCCGGTTTTGTAGAGGAGGTCAAAGCGCTTTTTGAGCGAGGAGACTTACATGCGGACCTTCCCGCTATCCGTGCAGTAGGTTACCGACAGATTTGGTCACATTTGTCGGGTGAGTGTTCGCTCGAAGATGCGAGAGATAAAGGCATTGCGGCGACACGGCAATTAGCCAAGCGCCAAATAACGTGGCTTCGCGGCTGGTCTGGTCTACACTGGATAAACAGCGAAGCAAAAGATGGTCAAGAGCAGGTCAAGAACTGTCTTAGGAACTACCTAGAAGCTCCGCTGTCGTAGTAAAATACACATCCCCGATTTTTGGGGATATTGGGCCGCCTCGTTTTTTGCGGCCGTTGACATTTTAAGGAGCTCCCATGTCAAAAGGGCAAACGCTACAAGACCCTTACCTCAACGCACTTAGAAAAGAACGCGTTCAGGTTTCAATCTATCTCGTAAACGGTATCAAGCTTC
>NZIH01000049.1 GCA_002691565.1 Halieaceae bacterium | reverse complement strand
GTGGACAAGCAGGGAGAAGGCGCACGCGGGCAGCCCGCGACCTCTGCTTGGTCGGTTCCCGAGGGGCGCCGAACGGATGAGTGGAGCCAATGCGTTGTTCGCGTGGCCGAGCATCGTGATCGTGCCGCGTTCGCAAAGTTCTTTTCACACTTCGCACCGCTCATTAAAGCCTTTGCACTGTCGGGTTCATCGCTATCCGCAGCGCATGCCGATGAGCTCGTTCAAGAGGTGATGCTTAAAGTGTGGCANAANGCNGCNGGNTTTAANCCNGAAAANGCNGCNGCNAGNACNTGGGTTTACACCATCGCNAGAAANTGCCGNACNGANATGTTNCGNCGNCTNCAGAAGTTTGATACTCAGCTNGAGGCNGAGGANGTNGGTTTTGAGCTCGAGGGCGATGAGCCNACAATGGCACTGCATGCGTCGCGAGGAGCCGTCCGTGTACGTGAACTTATGAGTCACCTGCCGCAGGATCAGGCACAGATCCTCGCGAAGGTTTATATGGAAGGAAAGTCGCACTCTGAGACCGCAGCGGAATTGGGTTTGCCGTTAGGGACGGTGAAGTCTCGAGTGCGCTTGGCTATCCAAAAATTACAAGTATTTATGGATGCGGGTTCAGAGGAGTGATCCGCAAAGGCAAAAAAANGGGTATTAGTTTGCATAAGTGGTAGAAATGTTTGTTCGTGCTGAACCGGCGGATACAGTCGGNCGTACCGCAGACGTTGAATATGCAGTAGACTAATGGCAAGGGCAGGGTTAAAAGATCGACATGGTTAAACATCATCCAGATACCAATACACTTTTAGAGTTTGCAGCGAGCTCACTTCCAGCTGCGCAAAGTGTGGTTGTCTCCACTCACCTACAGTTTTGCTCTGAGTGCCGACAAAGGCTCGCTCANTTGGAAAGCCTTGGCGCCACTATGTTCGAAAATNCTGAGCCGGTNGATATCAACCCCTCTGTGTTTGATAACGTTCTGGCGCGCCTTGATGAAGTAGAAGAAGACCGTGCTGCAAACGATGCAAGTGCATCGACATTGTCGTGGACGGTAAAGCAGATTCGCAAGGGCAACCTTGATCAGCTGNAGTGGAAAAAAGTGACCCGCTCGCTNCGCATCGCTGACCTCGGCGAGATNGATGGNGCTGCGGAGTTCTCNCTNTACCACATTGCTGAAGGCGGTCGGATTCCNCAGCACAACCATTCGGGTACCGAAATGACGNTGGTGCTGCAGGGCGGCTTCAGTGATGANGGTGGNTCATATCACGCTGGTGATTTCATTACTCGCGAGGCGGGTGATATTCATGCGCCCACCGCGCTGTCGGGTGGCGACTGCATTTGTTTGGCCGTACTCGAGTCACCGCTCCGGTTTACTAGCTGGCATCACCGCTGGTTGAGCCCACTGCTTCAACTTAGAGCAGGTTGATCGTTCTGCACTGATGTCCTGCGCATCNCTGCGCGTGCACACTTGTCAGCTGTATTGTCTTCCTTAGAGATTTGTTTCGGCTATTCGCGATATTGTGGATTTTTGTTTCGATAAAGCGGGCGTGATGAGATCCTCTTAGGTTCATCAGACGTACAACNCCCAAACTTTAAAAAGCGAGCATCTTCCATGCGTATTGTTATTCCTCGCGAGTCGGTTGCAGGCGAGCGACGCACNTCCGCGACTCCTGAAACAGTAAAGAAAATGATCCGCCTTGGCGCAGACGTGGCCATCGAGTCCGGCGCTGGCGCAGCGGTTGGCTTTCATGACGGTATTTACGCTGAGCTTGGCGCCGANATCGTTACCGACCGTGCAGCTCTGCTCGGTTCCGCCGACATGGTGTTGAGGCTGCGTAAGCCTGAAGCAGATGACATTGGCATGATGAAGTCCGGTTGCATCCANGTGTCTTATCTGGATCCGTTTAACGAGCGCGATCTGATTAAAACGCTCGCTGATAAAGGTATAACCGCCATCAGCATGGAAATGATTCCCCGCTCGACCCGAAGCCAGAAGATGGATGCATTGAGTTCTCAGGCGAACCTTGCAGGCTACGTCGCCGTGATGTTGGCTGCGGCAAAACTTCCCAGCATCTTCCCCATGTTGATGACGCCCGCGGGGACATTGAAGCCTGCCAAGGTCTTTATCATTGGTGCCGGTGTCGCGGGTCTACAAGCCATCGCCACTGCCAAGCGATTGGGCGCGCGCGTGACCGCGTTTGACACACGTCCCGTTGTAGCAGAACAGGTTCAGTCGCTTGGGGGTAAGTTCCTTGAGATTGATCTGGGTGACACCGGTCAGACAGCCGATGGCTATGCAAAAGAGCTGACGCCCGAGCAGGTCGAGATTCAGCGTCAGGCGCAGAAAGACGTGATTGCCGACTCTGATGTCGTGATCACCACGGCCCAAGTATTTGGTCGTAAGCCGCCGGTCCTCGTTACCAAAGATATGGTTGAAGGGATGGCTCCGGGTTCTGTTGTGGTGGATATGGCGGCTGAGACAGGTGGTAATGTCGAAGGGTCNGTCCCCGATGAGACGGTGGTGGTTGACGGTGTCACCATTGTTGGCACAGCGAATCTGGCGAACGAAGTCGCGAAGGANGCGTCNCAAATGTATGCCAGTAACTTATTCAACTTGGTTGAAGATACCTGGGATACCGAAGCGAAGNCATTTGTTCTCGATATGGAGAACGATATTTTACCGGGCTGTGTCATCACGCACGGTGGAGCGGTGGTTCACCCCACTATTAAAAACCTAATGGAAGGGGAAGGCTAAGATGGATGTCTCATATCTTTTATTCATTTTGATGCTCTCGGTTTATCTGGGCTTTGAGCTGATCAATAAGGTGCCTGCGACGCTACACACGCCACTGATGTCAGGTGCGAACGCAATTTCTGGAATTACTGTTGTCGGTGCTATTGCGTTAGCTGGAAGNGGCAATGCCGACATGGCGCAGTGGTTGGGTGCGGGCGCGGTTGCACTGGCAAGTGTCAATGTTGTCGGTGGTTACATGGTGACCGACCGTATGCTTGGCTTCTTCAAGAAGAAGGAGGGCTAAGGCATGGATCTCGACTTGATCATTCAACTGGGTTACGTCGTAGCCGCTGGACTTTTTATCTTTGGCCTCAAAATGCTTGGGTCCCCAGATACNGCGCGCAAGGGTAATGGCATATCCGCTATCGGTATGCTGGTGGCGATTGTTGCAGCACTGCTCGACCAGGGTATTGTTCAATACGAATACATCCTCGGCGGCATGGTTGTTGGCGGCGCGGTTGGNGCGGTTGCAGCGCGTACTGTTGCAATGACCTCGATGCCCGAGATGGTGGCATTGTTCAACGGTGTTGGCGGTGCGGCTTCNGGCCTTGTCGGCTTATCGGCGCTTTCGCTAGACGGCAGTAGTTTTACCTACATCACCATTATCCTCTCCATTTTGATTGGTGGCGTCACCTTNACCGGNTCACTCATTGCCTACGGTAAGCTCTCCGAGACCATCGGCAGTGGCGCTTTGACGTTCGCAGGGCAGAAATTTGTGAATGGCTTGATCGTGCTGGGTATTGTGACTAGTGCTGTCATGTTCGTCATGAANCCNGCGGATACCAACATGCTCTACGCGGTGGTGGGNCTCTCGCTCCTCTTCGGCATCATGGTCGTGATTCCAATTGGCGGCGCGGACATGCCGGTTGTAATTTCACTGCTTAACTCATATTCAGGTCTTGCGGCATGTGCCGCTGGTTTCGCCGTCGACAACAACGTATTGATTGTTGCCGGTTCGCTGGTTGGTGCCTCTGGAATTATCTTGACTCAGATCATGTGTAAGGCGATGAACCGATCCCTGAGTAACGTGTTGTTCTCTGGCTTTGCCAGCGTGTCCACAACGGTTACCGAGGTGGAGGGCGAGATAAAGCCTATCTCNGTAGAAGACGCCTATTACGTGCTCGAGGCAGCGACCAATGTGGCTATCATTCCGGGATACGGCATGGCGGTTGCNCANGCNCAACACGTNGTGAAGGAGCTCATGGAGCTACTCGAAGCCAACGGTTGTGAGGTGAACTACGGTATTCACCCAGTGGCAGGACGAATGCCGGGTCACATGAACGTGCTTCTGGCAGAAGCCGATGTGCCGTACGACCAGCTGCTGGAAATGGATGATATCAACCCGCGCATGGAGAGCGTAGATGTGGCTATCGTTATTGGGGCCAACGACGTTGTGAACCCTGCCGCGCGAGAGGTCGAGTCGTCTCCAATTTACGGCATGCCGGTGATCAACGTGGCTGACGCGCGAACAGTATTTGTCCTGAAGCGCTCGATGGCCTCCGGTTTTGCCGGTATCGAGAACCCGCTGTTTTACAAGGACAATGCGCGCATGCTCTTTGGCGATGCGAAAGAGTCTATTGGCGGCCTAGTGAGAGAGTTTTCGTAATCTACCAGTGAGTATTGACTTGATTGAAAGGCGCCTAACCATGGCGCCTTTTTTTTCCCGAAATTTTGAGGTGCGCCTCCGGGTGCCAAATTTTGTTTGCAATACACGGTNTTGGCGGAGTAGCTTTTTCATGGATGGATTGAGGACCGGCTATGACCATAAAACGNATTTTCTGGACGAGCACCATAGTGGTGCTCAGCGTCGCTGCCTANGTTGCAGTTGGTGTGTCAAAGGGACTCGAAAAAGCACTAAGTGAGGACCCACTGGTATGGGCCTCAGATATAGAAGCCTTTTTGGAAAAAGGTGTTGGCGAGCCCGGCTCCCTACTGTTCGTCGGTAGCTCNAGTATTCGGTTTTGGGACGATCTTGCTGAGGATATGGCACCAGTGCCTGTCATTAATCGTGGCTTTGGCGGCTCCAAAATCGGTGATGTCGTTCATTACGCTGATGCCTTGTTTAAGGCAAATAATCCGCATGCTGTCATCATCTTTGTGGGCACCAATGACATGACGCCCGAGCTAACAAAGTCTGTCGATACGATGAGCAGTCGGTTTGTAGCCATGATGAACGCTGTGAGAAAACAGCATCCAGATGCGCCTGTCTATTATATTGCTATCACGCCGTCGCCCNTGCGCTGGGCTATTTGGAATGAGGCAAAGGCGGTCAACCAAGCTATTCAAGTGCTTATTTCTCAGATGCCAGATGTGCATTTTATTGATACGAGCGAGGCCTTAATGAGCGGCGGCGAGCCCGATCCGGATAACTATGTTTTCGACAAGCTTCATCTCAGTGCGAAGGGATATGATATTTGGGCTGAGATTGTCCGATCGCGGATCTTTGGCGATTTGGGCTTGCCCTAAGCTGCAGGTGGCGTGATCGGCACTTCTTCTGTCGAGGCCTCTTTAAATTGCATGTTGGCAAGGCGCTGATATAGATCACAACGCGCTAGTAACTCCGAATGTGTTCCNACATCGACAACGGAGCCTGAGTCGATCACCGCGATNGCGTCTGCNTTTATGATGGTGGACAGTCGGTGCGCAATNATNATGGTCGTTCTGCCTNTAGTGAGCTCGCCAAGTGCGAGTTGCACGTAGTATTCACTCTCTGTATCGAGCGCACTCGTAGCCTCATCAAGCAAGAGGATTTCAGGGTTCTTTAGNATGGCGCGAGCCAGTGCTATTCGCTGCCGTTGCCCCCCTGATAGTTGCACGCCTTGAGCGCCTATCTCACTTNGGTACCCCTGCGGTAATCGCTCGATGAACTCTTGAGCATNGGCCGCCTTTGCCGCGGCTTCGATGTCGGCTTGGCTGGCATCGGGGTTGCCGTACGCAATGTTGTAGGCGATGTCGCCTGAGAAAAGGATGGGTGCCTGAGGCACCAATGCGGCCTTGCTTCGCCAGTCCTGTAATGGGAAGTCAGAAAGCGCTACATCGCCATAAGTCAAAGCACCTTCGCTCGGGTCGTGAAAGCGCTGCAATAACTCAAACAGGGTTGATTTCCCCGCGCCTGATGGCCCAACCAGGGCTAGAGTTTTTCCCGGTGCAATCGTCAAATTAAAGCCCGAAAGCGCAGGATTTTCCGGTCTCGCGGGGTAGGTAAAACCCAGTCCATTGGCAACCAGCGCCTGTCCATGGGGAACGGGTGATGAGCCGTGATCGACAATATCACTCTCCTGATGGAGTAGTTCGACGAGCCGCTCGGCGGCGCCAGCCGCACGCTGCAAGTCGCCCCATACCTCAGACAGTGTGGCGAAGGCAGTACCGAGCATGACGGCATAAAAGACGAAAGCCCCCAAATCTCCACCGCTCATTCTGCCGGCAATCACATCTTGTCCGCCGGTCCACATCATCCCAACCATGCCGCCCAAGAAGAGGAAGATGGCGCAGGCCATCAGCCAAGCACGTTGCTGAATCCGTTTTTTGGCAATGTCGAATGCGCGACTGACCTCCTGCTCGAAGACCTCGCGCTCCATGGTTTCCCGCTGAAAGCTTTGAACAATCTTGATGGACTGAAGAACCTCACCTGCCCGGCTCCCCACACTCGCAATGCTGGCTTGGCTTTTGTTAGAAAGGTTCCTTACCCGTCGACCCAGATACAGCACCGGAAGCAAGGTGAGTGGTACTCCAATTAACATGATGAGCGTCAATTTTATGTTGGTCAGCGACATCAATATGAGCGCGCCCATGAGGGTTAAGGCATTACGTGCGGCAAGGCTGACCGATGAGCCAATCAGTGTTTGAAGCAGTGTCGTATCCGTGGTGATGCGCGACATGATCTCGCCGGCATGATTTTTTTCGTAAAAGCCCGGATGAACAGTCAGTAAATTATTGAAGACGTCGCGCCTCAGATCTGCGGCAACGCGTTCACCCAGCCACGACACCATGTAAAACCGAATGAATGAGCCGCAGGCCATGGCAAAACCCACACCGACCATAAAGAGAACTGCTCGGCGCAAACCCTCCTCGCTTTGATTGGAAAAACCTTGGTCAATCAGTATTTGAATACCGTAACCCAATGACAGTTGTGTCATGGCAGTGAATACGAGGGCGGCACTGGCAATAATCAAACGCCCTTTATGGGGCCAAAGAAAGCCCAGAAGCTCTCTTAAGGGCCGAAGCGACTTCGATTTTCGAGCGTCGGGTTCACTAGGGGATACGGCACCGGCTTCATTCATCGTCGCTGGGGCTCCTCGACAGGATGCGGCCCATGACAAGGCCAATCTCGAACAGGAGCCACATAGGCAGTGCGAGCAAGGTTTGGGAAATAACGTCTGGTGGCGTTAGCAACATACCCATGACGAAACAGCCAACAATGACATAGGAGCGATTGTTTGCGAGNTGATCGGCTGTAACCACCCCGGTGAGTATGAGAATTACGGCGGCCACTGGAACTTCAAAGGCGAGACCNAACGCAAAGAAGAGCTTTAATACGAAATCGAGGTATCGATTGATATCGGTCATGACGGAGATATCTACGGGACCAACGGTGGTAAAGAAACCAAATAAAAGTGGGAAGACGACGTAGTAAGCAAACGCGACGCCGGNATAAAAGAGCACCACACTGGAAGTCAAAATCGGAATGGCGATTCGCCTTTCCGATTTATACAGACCGGGTGCAATGAAGCCCCACACTTGGGCGAGTATGACGGGCATGGCTACAAACACCGCCAGCACCAACGACAGCTTAAAGGGCGTTAAAAAGGGCGATGTCACCTCAGTCGCGATCATCGATGACCCTTCAGGGAGCAGTGATCTCAGCGGTTCCGACACATAGGTATAGAGCTGGTTGGCAAATGGGAACAAACCCAGAAAAGCGACAAAGACCGCGATAAGGGCNTTCCGAAACCGGTCTCTCAGCTCGCGCAAATGCGCGACAAGGGGCATGGGATCGTCAGTGCTCACCTAGGTCAGGCTCCCTTCTCAACCGCGTTCTCTGTTCCCGCGTTTTCTACAGCAGCCTGTGATGATGGGGGCACGTTTGATTCCGATTCAGGAGCGGTAATGTCAGCTTCATTCTCGGGAGCCGATGAATCGTTCTCTTCACTACTGTCCGATAGCGACAAGGCACTGCTGACATCGGTTAAGTCCTGAACTTCATCGCGACTTTCTCTCAGCGCCCGCATGACCTCTTCGTTGTGCAACTCTCGGCTGACATCAGATTTAATTTCTTCAAAGCCCCGACGCACCCGTCCCAGCCACAAGGAAATAGACCGTATAGCACTGGGTAGCCGTTCAGGCCCCACCACAAACAGGGCGACGGCGCTGATGACGAGGAGTTCAGCAAAACCAATATCAAGCATGGCGGGAGGGACCTCTTAGGGGTCTTCTTTCCTGTCCTCGGTCTTGTCTAGTTTGGCACTATCACCGTCATTACGCTTCATACCTTCTCGGAAGTTGGTAATTGCGTTACCCAGGTCTTTTGCCGCACCAGGAAGACGCTTGGTACCGAAAATCAGAACTACGATCGCAAGAATGATGAGTAGTTGCCAGATTCCAATGCCGCTAAATCCCATAGTTATTCACCGTTTTGTAAAAGTCTGCTGGGCTTCATGCCTTAATCAGCGTTGCGTGATGCCTTTTCCTCGAGACCCGATACACCTTGCCGCGCGGCCAAAGCTACTATGACGTCATTATGACTGATACCAAGCCGATCTAGCATCACAAGAATGTGAAATACGAGGTCAGCCACCTCATTGATCACCTCTGANGGGTTGGACCCTGAAGAATCTGCGTTTTTGGCAGCTAAAATCACCTCGACTGCTTCCTCGCCGACCTTCTCAAGAATTTTGTCGATACCCTTTGCGTTTAGACTGGCCACGTATGAAGTCTCAGGGTCGGCGTCTCGCCTAGCCGCGACTACCGCGGCGACAGCGCCCAGAACATCACTCACCCTTCGTGGCTCCTAATGCCCAGTCGCCACCGTCCGGCTCGTAAAAAAAACAGGAACGGCGGCCTGTATGGCAGGCTCCACCACCGACTTGGTTCACTTGCAGTAACAGTGTATCTCCGTCGCAGTCTAGTCGTGCCGAAATAAGACGCTGGATATTTCCTGAGGTTTCACCTTTTCTCCACAAACCCTGACGGGAGCGAGACCAGTAGACGGTGCGTNTTTCGGAGAGCGTCAATTGGAGCGCTTCCTCATTCATCCANGCCATCATTAACACTTCACCCGAATCCGCGTCTTGCGCGATAGCTGGTATCAAGCCGTCAGCATTCCATTTTGGCTGCATCGTCGCTGGTGTGTCGCTGTATTTGAGAGTGCTCATCAGGTGATTATGCCACGTTGGGGTGGCCTGATCACTTGCGCCGACGTATTAGTCCCACCATGACCAGTAGCGTCCCTACGGCCACATACCAGGGGTTAGTCAGCTCTGCTAATAGAGAGACCACTAGCGTCGCAATACCAGACCCCACAAACAACGGACTGCTTTCCGACTGTTTTTCTCTGCTAGGTGTCGTCTTAAGCGCTTCTCGCTGCGANGCAAGAAACTGCGGAATTACTTCGGGAAGCTGTGACGCGTGATGGACGAAAGCGGGTGCGTCACGCTGCAGCTGTTTGACGACATTGATTGGACTGTATTGGCGCTTCAGCCAGTCTTCAAGGAAGGGTTTGGCTGTCTCCCAAAGATTGAGATCCGGATAGAGCTGGCGTCCCAGACCTTCAATGTTGAGGAGTGTCTTTTGAAGTAACACAAGCTGCGGCTGCACTTTCATATCAAAAGCCGAGGCCGCTCTGAATAGGTTAACCAGCATATGTCCGAGCGAAATCTGATGCAGTGGCCGATCAAAAATGGGTTCGCACAGCATGCGGATAGTCGCCTCGAAATCTTGGACGCGTGTTGAGGAAGGGACCCAACCACTCTCAATGTGAAGCTCTGCGACCAGACGATAATTTCGCTGAAGTATCGCCAGTAAGTTACGAGCAACGTAGTACTGATCACCTCTGGAAAGTTGCCCTACGATGGCGCAGTCGATGGCGATATACGTCGGAGCCTCTGGAGTCGTTGCGTCCACAAAAATATTGCCCGGATGCATATCGGCATGAAAGAAGCAGTCGTCAAATACCTGAGAAAAAAATATCTCAACGCCACGCTCTGCCAGGGTCTTCATGTTGACGCTGGCGTCGTTGAGCGCGCCGATGTCGCCAATGGGTATGCCGGAAATCCGCTCCGAGACCATAAGTCGGGGTGTGCTGTAGTCCCAGAAGACAGTCGGCACAAATACCAGTTTGCGAGCGGCTGTATTTTTCTTGAGCAGCGACGCATTAGCCGCTTCTCTGCGTAAGTCGAGTTCGGTTGTTATCGTAACCTCATAGTCCTCTACCACCTCGGGTAGACGCAGCCGTTTCAGGTCATCAGACAGCCGGTCGATCAAGTCAGCTATCCGTTTTAGAAGACGGATATCGGCAGCGATCTGTTTTTCAATGCCCGGTCTAAGCACTTTCACGACTGCCTCTTCACCATCCTTGAGCGTGACGGCATGAACTTGCGCTACGGACGCCGCTGCAAGTGGCTCGCTATCGAACGTCTTAAACGCGCTGGCAATATCGGTTTGTAGCTCTTGCTCGATAATTTCAATCGCGGCATCGCCGGGGAAGGGCGCAACCTTGTCTTGGAGAAGAGCGAGTTCATCAGCGATATCGTCCGGCAGGAGATCCCGGCGNGTGGACAGTAGCTGTCCAAATTTGATCGGGACGGGCCCCAGAGACTCCAGAGCGAGTCGCAATCGCTCACCTCTGGGTGCATCGCTGGCTCTTACCTTTGCCCCTAGCAGTTGCTTTAATAGTCCGGCTTTAGCCGAGCTCTCGGGGATAAGGGCCCCTAAGCGATGTTGTCGTGCCGTAAGCAGAAATTGTAGGGCGCGCTTCATTCAATCACTCCAGTCAGACTGGATGCCCGCTTTCTTATTCGTTTTAGTCTTGACTCGATGCGATCGGTTCTGAGTGCCAGGTCATCTATGGCTGTAAACAGGGAGTCGAGCTCTGCCTTCGGCGGTGAAAGGCGACCTTCCTCGAGAATGAATTCGCTGAGCTGTCGCTTTATACGGCGATTCGTCATGCCCGAGGCTCTAGTTATTCCCCGAATCACCTGCGCCAATTGATGGCCCAACACAGGGCCAATCGCGCTGATTATAGGCGCTTCCCAGTCGATGTCGAGGTCGCCCACAATGGCCTGTAGCTGCAAAAGGGGGGCAGTGTCACCGCTGATTTTTATGTCACCGTTAATGAGGGCGGTGGCAGGATCTGACGCACTCGCAACGCGGGAGAAATCACGCCAGGTTCCCTCGATAGTTACTGTGGCCGTTGTCTCTTGGTAATTGGCAATTTGAATGTCGCCGTCTTCTTCGACTTTGACGAATATTTTCACTGACGGTTGGGTGCAATGAACTTCAATATCGAGCGGGTGAAGTCGCTGTAACCGACTCTGAGTTCCGGGGGACAGCTCAACAGCCTTTGCAATCACAGTTTCGATTGCGAGGCTGACACCAGCAATAACGGCGGGGTCATGCTCCACGTTATTAGCCCTTAATGCCTCTGTGCACGGCCACGATGCCGCCGGTCATATTGTGGAAACGGCAGTCAACAAAACCAGCGTCCTCAACCATTTCGAGAAGCGATTCCTGATCGGGGTGCTTTCGGATCGATTCTGCGAGATAACGATAGCTATCGGCATCATCCGTGATTAGTTTCCCCATGACGGGGAGTGCCGAGAACGAGTAGGCGTCGTAGACCTTCGACAGAAGCGGTGATGTTGGTTTGGAAAACTCAAGCACCAACACTCGACCACCTGGTTTCAGAACACGGTGCATTGACCGTAGGGCCCTGGCTTTGTCGGTCACGTTTCTTAGGCCAAAGGCGATGGTAATACAGTCAATACTGTTGTCTTCAAAGGGAAGGAACTGGGCATCAGCTTGAACCACATCAATGTTGCTCAGTGCACCTTTATCGATAAGGCGATCACGTCCGACCGAGAGCATGGCGGCGTTAATGTCAGCCAGGATGACCTTCCCCTCAGTTCCTACAAGTTTTGAAAACTTGGCTGCCAAGTCGCCGGTGCCGCCAGCAATATCTAAGACAGTCTGACCTGATCGCACGGCACTGAGCTCAATCGTGAAGCGCTTCCACAGTCTGTGTAGACCTCCGGACATCAGGTCGTTCATTAGATCGTATTGCGCAGCGACCGAATCGAAAACCTCGCGAACACGTCCGGCTTTCTCTGCCGTTTTGACACGCTCAAACCCGAAGTCAGTGGTGTCGTCAGTCCGATTATCTTGGGAGCTCATGGCCTATTCCTAATTCGATGGACTCTTGGTCTCAGCCTAATATCTTCACGATGTTTGTGTCGGGGTCGCGTGACTCACCCGCCCGTGCCAACTTCATCAAATAGTCGGCCCATAGCGTATCTTTATTTTCAGCGAGTTGCGCTAAATACGCCCAAGTGTACAGCCCGGAGCTGTGCCCGTCGTCAAAACTAAGCTGCACCGCATAGTGACCTATCGGCTGCATGTCGGAAATGGAAACCCCTTGTTTACCCGTCTGCAGTACTTCCTGACCTGGTCCATGACCTTGAACTTCAGCCGATGGCGATAGCACTCTGAGCAGCTCGGCGGACAACTCCACCGGGTCACTTTCAGGAAAAGAAATGGTCAAAACGCGTCGACTTTGACTGTAGTTAATCGCCTCTGGCGCGCTAACTGTCATCACCTTCGACCTATGTTCATTGGGCGCGCTTTAACAGGAGCGTATCGATATCAGACTGAGCGGTCAGTGCTCTTGCTTTGGCCATTGCCGAACGACTATCAAAGGGTCCGATGTAAACCCGGTGCCAACTTCCAGTGTCGGTATCCATTTGCTCAATGGAAGACTCTAGGCCCAGGAGCGCAAGCTCACCACGGCGCCTGTCCGCATCGCCAACGGCTCGAAAAGAACCCGCTTGAAGCACGTATTGGGTGTATTCCGATGGCTCAGAATCCAACGAACGCCCGGTGTCCAAGCTGAAGGATTCATCTTCCAAGGTATTAAAAAAGGTGAAGCTAGGTAGGGGTGCCGATTCCACTGTCCCTGCTGTGGAGGGCGTGATTGCTGCGGGCAGGGCACTTGGATTGATGCCAGCGACGATGCCTAAACTGGCTATGGCGCCTGTCATCACGCCAACAATAAACCCGTTGATATGAGAGGCATTAAATAACGGGGTATCAGCAGATTTCTTCTTGGTCTGAGAGGGGGCGCGCCGAGTTGCACTCGAAGTGCTTCGCTTGCGTTTCGCATTCGCTGATGGAGTCGCCATTACTACATTGCCTCTGGTGCAGATACACCTAAAATTCTGAGTCCACTCGCAATCACCTGCTGTGTTGCGGTGGCGAGCGCTAGGCGTGCCAGGCTAATTTCTTGATCGGCTTCCATTATCTTGTGCGCGTTGTAGAAGGAGTGGAACTCTGCTGCTACATCGCGAAGGTAGTTGGCCACCGCATGCGGTTCTAGGCGCTTTGTGGCCCCAGCCAGTACCTCTGGGTATTTGCTGAGTGCCAAGGCGAGAGACTGCTCTTCGTCACTGCTCAAGAGTCCGAGATGCTGGATGCCATCGGTGGCCGTCCAATTTCCGAATTGCTCAAGTGCTTTGCGCTGAACGCTGCAGATTCGGGCGTGCGCATATTGGATGTAGTACACGGGGTTTTCGTTGCTTCTCGACAAAGCCAGATCAATATCAAATGTGAGCTGTGACGTGGCGGCGCGTGCTGTCAGGAAGTACCGCGTCGCGTCTCGACCCACCCAGTCTATGAGGTCGCGCAGCGTGACATAGCTACCTGCGCGCTTGGATAACTTGACCTCCTCACCGTCACGCATAACGGTCACCATTTGGTGCAATACGTATTCTGGCCAACCTTCAGGAATGTCTGTCTTCAGACCTTGTAAGCCGGCTCTTACTCGGGTGATGGTGCTGTGATGATCGGCTCCCTGCTCGTTAATGACGCGCTCGAAGCCACGGTCCCACTTGTTATGGTGGTATGCCACGTCCGGAACAAAGTAGGTGTAACCTCCCTCACGTTTTCGCATAACGCGGTCTTTATCATCACCAAAATCAGTGGTCCGTAACCAAAGAGCACCGTCTTGCTCGTAGGTAAATTGATTACTGATCAGTGTTTCCACTGTTTTTTCTACGGCGTTAGAGGTGTAGAGCGATGACTCCAGAAAGTAGTAGTCAAAGTTGACGTCGAATGCCTTTAGGTCTTCGTCTTGTTCTCGGCGCAACCATGCTACTGCGAACGCCTGTATGTCGCTCAGGTCAGCCGGATCCCCAGACGCAGCGACAGAACGATCCGCCGCATTTACGGTTTGCTTATTAAAATAGGCGGTAGCGACGTCCTTAATATAGTCACCCTGATAACCGTCCGCAGGCCAGGTGTCAGTGCCCGGCTCAACGCCATCGATTCGTGCTTTCACAGATAGCGCGAGATTGCTGATCTGCTGTCCTGCATCGTTGTAATAAAACTCTCGGTATACCGACCATCCAGCATTGTCCAAGAGCCTGCACAGTGCATCACCAATCGCTGCACCTCGACCATGCCCTACGTGCAGGGGACCCGTCGGATTGGCTGAAACGAATTCCACTTGAACGCGCCTCCCGCGGCCCTCATCCGACCGACCATACTGGTCGCCTGCGGAAAGAATGGCTTCAACGACAGCGATGTTGCTCGCTTGAGAGATATGGAAGTTGATAAATCCGGGGCCCGCGATATCGCACTGAGTGATGACCGTGTTCTCAGGAAGCCGACTAATAATGGTTGTCGCTAAATCCCGGGGTGGCATGCCGGCTTTTTTTGCAAGCACCATCGCTGCGTTCGTAGCCAGGTCCCCATGCTTCGGGTCACGGGTATGGTCTACCTGAGGCGTCGGAAGNTCGCCCTCTGGAAGCATACCCTCCGCTTGAATCGCTCGAATGGATTGCTCAATTAAATTAACTACCTGATCTTTCATTGACGTCGCTTGATCTGCTCTGGCGTCTGACACCTTATCTGTTGGGCCCTATTGTATCTCGTTACAAGGTTTCCGTTGGGTCGATTTCGACAAACCAACTCACTTTTCGCCCCAATTTTTGCTGTGATCCGATATCTCTAGCCATCTGGAGCAGAGAATGCACGGCTTTGCGNGTCTGCCCGTGCACAATAATCTGNTAGCGGTACATGTTGGCGCGACGGGTCATTAACGTCGGCATGGGTCCGATTAAACGAAGCTCGTCCGGTATTGGCAGCTGCTGGCGCAGTGTGTCGAGGAAGGCAATGGCATCTCGCTCGTTTTTACTGTCGCTCCTGATGAGACCCACGGCGCCTTTCGGGGGTAGGCTCAGGGCTTCCCGGCGCGCCAAGAGCGTGCGAGCCTGGTCCGAATAAGATCGATCAACAAGCTGCTGCATCATGGGGTGGTCGGGGCTGCGGGTTTGTATCAGGACTTTGCCCGGGAGGTTTGACCTGCCGGCGCGTCCAGCAACTTGGACCAGCAACTGCAGCAGCCGCTCTTCCGCCCGAAAATCCGGGCTAAACAAGAGGCTATCTGCATCGACAACCACAACGCAGGTTACCCGAGGAAAGTTGTGGCCCTTCGACAGCATTTGTGTGCCCAACAGCACGGCTGATTGAGTGCGGGCGATGGCTCTCAGCGCATGCGTCAGTGATTCAACATTCTTAATGTTGTCACTGTCGATCCGAAACACTGGTGAACTGCTAAACAGGCGATGCACCAACAGTTCAAGTTGCTCGGTGCCTATGCCTCTACTCGTTAGGCGAGTGCTATGGCACTGATGACAGTAGGTCGGTGCCGGCATCTGGGTATGACAGTAGTGACAGCTTAAGTGCGGTGGTGTGCGGTGTACCGCCATCGACGAGTCGCAGTGCTCGCAGTCAGCCACCCAGCCGCAGTCCTCACATTGGAGGCTGTGGGCAAATCCCCTGCGGTTTATAAACAGCAGCGCCTGCTCGTTTCGCTCTAGNGTGCAGNGAATCTGATCGATGGCTNCATCAGAGAGCCCACTGGTCAAGGCGAGGCCTCTCGTATCAATGAGTGAGATCTCAGGCAATTCACTGCCTTTTGGTCGCTGCATCAGAGTGTGATGTTGGTACTTACCCTGATCGCAATTAGCGATCGTTTCCAAACTGGGTGTAGCGCTCCCCAAAATAATGGGGCAGTGACAGATCTGGGCACGTTTCACGGCGACATCCCGTGCCGAGTAGCGCGGATGATCCTGCTGTCTGAAAGACGGATCATGCTCTTCATCAACGACGATCAGCCCCAGCGCCTTGAAACTACAAAACACGGAGGAGCGGGTGCCCAGTACGACAGGGGCTAAACCTGAACGAGCCATCGCCCATGTTCGTCCTCGCTCGGTCTCCGANAGNCCNGAATGTATGAGCGGTACTTCCAAACCTAACGCCGCCTCGAAGCGCTCCTTGGTTTGAGGCGTGAGTCCAATCTCGGGGATGATGACAAGTGCCTGAAGGCCCCTGCTCATCACCTCTTTTATGCACTCGATATAGACCTCGGTTTTGCCGCTACCCGTTACGCCCTCCAGTAGATGTGGCTTGAAGCCGGTTACTTGGGTCTTTAACGCGGAGCAAATCCGCTGCTGTGCTTCGGTTAAGGTCACCGATGACTGAGCGGAGGGGCCGGGTTGCTCGGGCGCTCTTCTTTCCGCCAGACCTGATGTGACCAGAGCTGAGATAACCGAGTTAGAGAAGCCCTCTCGGTTTAGATGGGCTATCGAAAGGGTCCGATCGCCAATAAATTGCGCGGCTGCTTTCTGCTTTTTAGCACGAGCAGGAACCTTGTNTATGGTCTCTGCGCCCTGTGTCAGGACAATGTGGTCACGCTCTGCAGTCCACTCCGCACGCCCTTTCCGTTCTGATGAGGCGAGACCAAGCTGNAANGCCTCACCTTTGGGAATGAGATAGTAGTCGCACAGCCACTGAAGTAACTGCAATTGATCTGGCTGTAACAGCGACTCGNTGCTGTCGAGTAAGGTGTCCACATGCTTCAGTGTGGTTGCNGTGGNAAGTTCGCTGTNTCTCGCCTCNAGAAAAATCCCGATCACATCGCGGCCTGCAAACGGCACCCTCACCCGAGCACCTTGCGAAGGCATAATCTGNCCGTCTGGTGGTGGCAAATACTCAAAAACCCGATGCAGAGGCGACGGCACCGCGATTACCCACACAAGAGGGCTTGAATTGGCTTTGGGCTCTGGTATCATCCGCGCTCTTTTTCANTAGACACCCCCAAAGGTGCTCGAGGGCAACATGAAGGCAGATATTCATCCGCGTTACGAAGACATCACTGCTCGTTGTAGCTGTGGCAACGAAATCAAGACGCGTTCAACGCTTGCGCAGGATATCACTATTGACGTCTGCAGTCGGTGTCATCCGTTTTTTACTGGCAAGCAGAANATTGTTGATTCTGGCGGTCGGGTCGATCGTTTCAACAAGCGTTTCGCTGGTCGCAGCCTAAAGAAGTAAGCGCCGTGTTCGTTTCGAAGACGCTGGCTTTCGCCGGCGTTTTTTTTGTCTCAAAAAAGGGGGTTGATCCGATACGGTAGATCAGAACAACCCGTCTAGGTCCTCTGAGTCAGAATTGTTCCGCCCTCGCTGATTTGAAGGCGTAAATTCCTGTAGGAANACTTCCCACATGGATGAAGATTGGCTATCTGTTCGCTGTCCTGATTCTTTGTCGATTCGCAATCTTAGAACCCCAGGCGGCATCTCCGCCGCAGCACTTTCTGCCGGTAAGGCCACCCGCATAAAGTCTATCCAAATGGGCAGTGCNGCGGTGCCGCCGAATTCACGTCGCCCCATCAGACTGTAATCGTCAAATCCCACCCAGGTGGTGGTNACNAGATCTTTGTTGTAACCCGAAAACCACGCGTCACGAGGGCCNTTTGTCGTTCCGGTTTTACCGGCCAGATCATTGCGTTCCAGCACGCGTGCTCGTCTTCCGGTTCCNCGTTGTATGACGTCTTCTAACATTGACGTCAGAACNTAGGTCACNCGTTCATCGATGATCCGCGGCGCTTCNCGAAATTCGGNTTCGGCGTCCTCCAAGAGATCTTCAATCCTGGAGGCTTCGAGAAATTCATCTTCAGTCTCTGGTGTTTCGCATGCCGGGCAGGCAACAAGGGGATCGGCCTCGTAAATGATATTCCCGTCGACGTCTTCAATTCTGTCGATTAACCAGGGCTCTACTTTGAAGCCACCGTTGGCAATCGCCGTNTATCCACCGGCAACTTCGAGCGGTGTGTAGGCATGGGTGCCTAGCGCGAGTGTTAAGTTGGGCTGCATGTCACTGACGTCGAACCCCACGCGAGAAGCCATTTCGATGAGCTTTCGGACCCCGAGTTGTTGAAGCACCCTAATGGACACTAGGTTTCTCGAAAATGTGAGCGCCTCTCTCACCCGCGTCGGACCATAAAAGCGGCCGCTATCATTTTCAGGCCGCCATAAGTCCTCATCGGTTAGGTTTCCAACGACCACAGGTGCATCATTAATCAATGTGGCTGGATGAATACCGTTTTCGAGGGCGGCCGCATAAAGAAACGCCTTAAAATTTGATCCGGGCTGACGTTTGGCCTGTGTCGCCCGATTGAAGTTAGAGAGAACAAAGCCCATACCGCCCACAAGCGCCTTAATGGAGCCATCAGTTGGGTCGAGCGACACGAGNGCCCCCTGTACACGAGGCACCTGGGCTAGACGNAGGTTTTCNTCANTTTCACTGACGCGGATTAAATCACCNACTGACAGCAGGTCGCTGACGGTTTGCGGGTTTGCAGTTCGTCTGTCTTCATCCATGTAACGCCGAATTCGGCGAAGATCATCGCTCCACGACAGAAAGCCTTNGGTTCCGTCTCTCAGCAGAACCCGGACANTGTCCTCCAAGACCTCGGTAACNATGGCGGGCCGCAAATCGGCGATGACCGGCATGGCGCGNANTGCGCTTCGCCANCGCTTNTCCAGTGNCTCGGGCGCTTCGTCTTNGAGGGGGGGGTGCTGCTGCTCCGGCCCACGCCAACCGTGGCGATTGTCGTAGGTGATTAGGCCGTCAATAACCGCATCGCGGGCCGCCTGCTGCAAGTCACCATTTACGGTTGTGTATACCACGTAGCCATCGGTGTAGGCATTGCTACCTAACCGATCGACAGCGAATTGACGCGCCATTTCTGCAACGTAGTCNGCATCCACCTCAACNTTAAGGCCNTTAAACGANGCAATGTCAGTNCTCGCGACTGCGTCTTCGTAGGTCGCNCTATTAATCATGTCCAGGGATAACATGCGCCCCAAAATCCAATTNCGGCGGATTTCGCTTCGCTTTGGATTGCTCAGAGGGTTATTGCGCGATGGGGCTTGAGGTACCCCCGCGAGCATGGCGTGTTCGGCGACTGAAAGTTCACTCAGTGACCGCCCGTAATAGGTCTGCGCCGCGGTCTCGAAACCGTAACTCCTGTGACCCAAAAACACTCGGTTGANNTAAAGCTCAAGAATTTCTTCTTTCGTCAGGCGCTGCTCGATTTCCAGCGCCAGAAGAATTTCCGTGAACTTCCGGATGAACGTCTGATCCAGGGTTAAGAAAAAGTTTCTCGCCACCTGCATCGTGATCGTCGATCCACCGCTTTGCTTACTTCCAGTAGCCACCAACTCAGATACGGCGCGGGCTAGTCCGAGAAAATCGATGCCCGAGTGTTCAAAGAATCCATCGTCCTCCGCGGCAAGCAGAGCATCAACAAAGCTTTGCGGAAGATCTTCGTACCGTGCCGGGATTCTTTTCTGCTCACCAAACTGACCAATTAGCTGTCCGTCCGAACTCACGATACGAAGCGGTGTCTGTAATTTGATGTCGGTAAGCGCTTCAGCCTCAGGTAACTTGGGGCTGAGATACAAATACAAACCAGCTAGCCACCACACAGCGGCCGCTGTGATTAGCATGAGGATTTTTGCGCTTTGTTTGACTACCGACAAGCCTTAGGTCTCCGGCCTTAATTTTGGTTGGAAATGCGACGTAATCGTCATACTTTCATGGGTGTATCTTAACCCTCAACTCGTATTTTACCTCAACCTGTGTTGTAACAAGACTGTTGCCGTCCTTTNATAAGGCAATGTTGGTTGCAGGTATGCGGTAACAGGACAACCTGTCGATTTATGTTTAGTGCGTTGCGAAAAATGAGCAAAGATCCAGAGTTGCAATTGATATCAGCTCCACGACCAAAAAAAGGTCGAAACTTTGATCTTTATCACGCCACGCATTCTCTCTGAGGTGCTGCTCGATTAAGCTAGGGTCGCTAGTGATCGAGGGATAACATGCGAGTCTTTTTGGTCGGTCCTCCCGGGGCCGGTAAATCTACCGTGGGTAGACACCTTGCTGCTCAGTTGCAGGCCTCATTCTTCGACCTTGATGAGGTGATACAGGAGCGGGCGGGCGCGGACATCCCCTGGATTTTCGACGTAGAGGGAGAATCTGGTTTTCGCAATCGTGAAAGTGCTGTCGTCAACGACTTCGCTACCAAGGATAATGTGGTTATTGCAACTGGAGGCGGTGTTGTCCTGAGAGCGGAGAATCGTGCCGCTATGTCAAGCGCGAGTACAGTTGTTTATTTGGAAGCGTCTTTGTCTACCCTGGTGAGTCGCACGGCAGGTAAGACCAAGCGCCCACTCTTGGTGGGCAAAGACGTCAGACAAGTACTCCGAGAGATCATGGCCGTGCGTGAACCACTGTATCGCGAGGTCGCCGATATTACGGTTGCATCGACGGGAGGCTCCGCCAAAAGGCTCGCTGGGGTCATCGCTAAAAAACTTGAGTCATTCGACAAGGGCGGTCCATGAGTCACAGAATACCTGAGATAACAGTAAGGCTTGCTGAAGAATTGCCTGACAGAAGCTATCCAATCCACATTGCCCGTGGGTTGCTTTCTGATGGAGGCGTGCTTAGAGCGCTCGTCTCCAATCGCAATGTATGCCTCGTCACCAACACTACCGTGGCGCCGCTACTTCAGTCGCTTATTCTGGATGCGCTGCACGATGATGGTGAAACCGATCGCAAGGTCACCGTTGTTGAACTGCCGGATGGTGAAGCGCACAAGACCCTCGCATCCTATGAGCGCATCTTAACTGCCGCCCTTGAGGATAAGCACGAGCGAAGCACCGTCTTTATTGCCCTGGGCGGTGGGGTGGTTGGTGATATGACAGGATTTGCTGCCGCGAGCTTTCTGCGCGGCGTCGATTTCATTCAGGTGCCAACGACGTTGCTGTCGCAAGTTGACTCTTCTGTTGGTGGAAAGACGGGTATCAATCATCCGATGGGGAAAAATCTGATAGGGGCTTTCCACCAGCCCATTGGAGTCATCATTGATACGGCAACGTTAGAGACCTTGCCGGACAGAGAGTACGCAGCGGGTATGGCTGAGGTCATTAAGTACGGTCTTATCGCTGATGCCAACTTCTTCGATGACCTGATCACCCATACTGACGCACTGCTTNGGCGTGACGAGGTCCTTCTAGCGGATGTTATTGCCAGGTGCTGTGCCATTAAAGCCGATGTGGTGAAACGGGATGAGCGCGAAGGGGGTGTCAGAGCCATATTGAATTTCGGGCATACCTTCGGCCACGCTATTGAAAAGGAGCAGGGTTTTGGTGCGTGGTTGCATGGCGAGGCGGTAGCCGCNGGCATGTCTATTGCCACACGTATTTCTGCGGGGCGGGGCGCCATATCTCCTGACTCAGTCGCGGCGCTAAACAACTTCTTGCGTGCCTTTTCCCTCCCTACCGAGGCACCTGACGGCATGGGTGTCGACGCGTTTATGTCCGCAATGCAGGGCGATAAGAAAGTTCAGGCGGGGAAAATCCGCTACGTATTGCTGGAGTCCCTGGGTAAGGCCTGCATTACGCCAGATCTCGATGAATCCGAAATAGCNCTCAGCTTGTAAAATCCCCTAGACAGGGCGGTCTTAATTTGCGTTTACGCAAATTGTAGATAAAGGCCTANATGTGTAAAATNTTCGGCCTTTTTGGTCTCACGTGTTCAACGCGCGAAGCCCCAGTTTTATCAAGCGAGCAAGCTCAGACATGAAGTCATCAGACATCGTGAAGGCGACCGTTGGCACGACTGACGAAGTGCGCGGCTTATACAATCCCGACGAGTTCCGGGACAATTGTGGTTTTGGCATGATTGCTCACCAGCAAGGTGTGGCTAGCCATAAGCTCCTTCAGACTGCCATTGAGTCGCTTACGTGCATGACCCACCGCGGTGGCATTGCCGCNGATGGAAAAACGGGCGATGGCTGTGGCTTGCTGCTACAGATGCCTGNCAACTTTGTCCGCGCTCGCGCTCGCGATTTGCTGGGCCGCGAACTGAAATCAACCTATGCGGTAGGCATGGTGTTCATGTCTGCCGACGCTGATAGTCAAACACGCGTTAGAGAGGCTTTTTCCGCTGCTGCTGAAGAGTTTGATTTCTCGGTTGCTACGTGGCGCACTGTTCCCACGCAGCCGGATGTCTGTGGTGAAATTGCACTTGAGCAGTTACCTGCCATTGAGCAAGTTTTCCTGGAGTCTGACGATGCAACCCATGAAGAAGTAGCCGCTCGTCTCTTCATGATCCGCCGTCGTGTCGAGATGGCGATGGTTAATGAAACCGATTTTTATATTTGTAGCCTGTCAGATCGTGTTATCGCCTACAAAGGCCTGGTCATGCCATCAGACCTTGAGCATTTCTTTCCCGACCTGGGTGATGAGACGTTGGAGACTGCAATCTGTGTTTTCCACCAGCGTTTCTCCACTAATACATTACCTAAATGGCCCCTAGCGCAGCCATTCCGCATGTTGGCCCACAATGGTGAGATCAATACGATTGAGGGAAATCGCAATTGGTCTAAGGCGCGCACGCCGAAGCTTTCTTCGCCGCTACTGCCTGATCTCCAAAGCGTCACGCCATTGGTTAACGAGTCAGGCTCGGACTCGTCGAGCCTCGATAATATGCTCGAGTTGTTGGTGACTGGTGGTGTTGAGCTTCCTAAAGCGCTCCGAATGCTGATACCACCGGCATGGCAAAACATTGAGGACATCGATCCAGACTTAAAAGCGTTTTACCAGTATCACGCAATGCATATGGAGCCTTGGGACGGGCCAGCGGGAATCGTTTTGACCGACGGCCGGTATGCATGCTGCTTGCTTGATCGAAATGGATTACGGCCTGCGCGTTGGGTGACGACGACTGATGGATTTATCACACTGGCATCAGAAGTTGGTACCTATCACTACGAACCCGAGACCGTTGTTGCCAAGGGCCGTGTCGGACCCGGCCAAATTCTTGTTATCGATACCGAGACAGGTGAAGTACTGCACACCAAAGACATTGATAACAAACTGAAGACCAGTAAGCCTTATAAGCGCTGGCTCCGCGACAATGCGCGGCACATTGAGGCTTCGTACGACACCACGGTATCAGCGCCAATTGAGGGCGATGAACTCGATGTGTATCAGAAAATNTTCCAGGTTAGCCTTGAAGAGCGCGATCAAGTACTGAAGCCGTTAGCTGAGTCGGGTAATGAAGCTGTTGGTTCGATGGGCGATGACACACCGATGGCCGTTCTGTCTTCGCGTGAACGCTCGCTGTACGATTTCTTCAGACAAAAGTTTGCGCAGGTGACCAACCCGCCCATCGATCCTTTGAGAGAGGCGATTGTGATGTCGCTTGAAGTTGATCTTGGAGGTGAGGGGAATTTATTCGAGGAAACGGAGCGTCACGCGCGCCGCGTCAGCCTGACATCGCCTGTGCTATCACAAGGAAAGTTTGAATCGATTCTTGGGCTGAACGAGTCCGGCTTAAAAGTGCAGGTTATCGATACGACCTATGATCCTGAGAAGACAACTCTTAAAGCTGCGCTTGAGACGCTATGTCAAGAAGCGGCAGCACACGTGGCGGGCGGTGCCAGCGTTTTAGTACTCTCCGACAGAAACATCGTCGAACCGCGGATTCCAATTCATAGCTTGCTCGCCACCGGTGCGGTGCATCATCACCTGATTGCTCATGGCCTGCGCGCGGATTCAAATCTCATTATTGAGACAGCCAGCGCCCGCGATTCGCATCAAGTNGCTTGTTTGCTCGGCTTTGGNGCGACCGCTATCTATCCGTATCTAGCCTATAGCGTATTAACTGACCAGTTAAGCAGTGGCGAAATCCTTGGAGCACCGTCGGTCTGTTACAAGAATTATCGGAAGGGCATCAACAAGGGCCTGCTAAAGATTATGTCGAAGATGGGCATTTCTGCGGTCAATAGCTATCGTGGTGCCCAGCTGTTCGAAGCCGTTGGCCTTGATGCGGAAGTGGTTGAAATGGCGTTTCGGGGCGTTTCTTCGCGCATTGCCGGCGCCGGTTTTGCTCACCTAGAGTACGACCAAAAACAATTGGCCCGTGGAGCGAGACTCAAGCGCAAGCCAGTCGTTGCGGGCGGTCTTTTGAAGTACGTGCACGGCGGTGAGTATCACGCCTACAACCCCGATGTTGTCATGAGTCTACAGCGCGCGGTGGTCAGTAACGAGGCGCGGGATTACAAGGCCTACGCGGATCATTGTAATGATCGTCCTGTTGCAGCCCTTCGTGACTTACTTCAANTAAAGCCCAGCCCAACGCCCATTGCATTGGATGAAGTTGAACCNATTGGGGCCATACTTAAGCGCTTCGATTCTGCCGGCATGTCATTAGGTGCACTGTCGCCGGAGGCCCATGAGGCGCTGGCAATGGGCATGAATGAGATTGGCGCGCGTTCAAACAGTGGTGAAGGCGGTGAAGATCCAGCACGGTACGGAACCAATCGTGTCTCCAAAATTAAGCAGATAGCCTCGGGGCGATTTGGCGTTACTCCGCATTACTTGGTNAATGCCGAGGTGCTTCAGATTAAAGTCGCGCAGGGTGCCAAGCCAGGAGAAGGTGGTCAGTTGCCGGGAGGCAAGGTAAACGATCTGATTGCCCGCCTCCGCTATTCGGTCCCTGGCGTCACTCTTATATCGCCACCACCACACCACGATATTTACTCGATCGAAGATTTGGCTCAGCTCATATTCGATTTGAAAGAGGTCAATCCCGAAGCCCTGGTCTCTGTAAAACTCGTATCTGAACCCGGGGTTGGCACAATCGCTGCCGGTGTTGCGAAAGCCTACGCAGATCTGATTACCATTTCGGGTTATGACGGCGGTACGGCTGCCAGCCCACTGACGTCGATTCGGCACGCTGGCTCTCCCTGGGAGCTCGGACTTGCTGAGGTCCATCAAACGCTTCGTGGCAACCGGCTTCGTGGCAAGATTCGCGTTCAAGCAGACGGCGGTATGAAAACCGGTCTCGACGTTGTCAAAGCGGCTATTTTGGGCGCCGAGAGCTTTGGTTTTGGCACAGCGCCAATGATTGCGATGGGCTGTAAGTACTTGCGCATCTGCCATCTCAATAATTGCGCTACCGGTGTTGCGACGCAAAATGACGAGCTGCGAGCAGATCACTTTGTGGGCGATGTAGAGCGCGTCGTTAACTTTTTCCGGTTTGTTGCTGAAGAAACACGCGAATGGATGGCAATGCTGGGTGTGTCCAGGCTCGAAGATCTGATTGGACGTGTCGATCTCCTGGAGCATATTGATGGCACAACCGAAAAACAGCATTCGCTCGACTTGCACCCCATAACCTGGACTGACGAAAATGCGGTTGACCAGCCCCAGTTCTGTGAGGTGGAACGCAATCCACCGTTCGATCAGGGTGAAAAGGCAGCGCTGATATTGGACCAAGTTCTTCCAGCAATTGATGCGAAACAAGGCGGAGACTTTACTTTCACTGTTACCAATTGCGACCGCTCAATTGGCGCAAGATTGTCAGGTGAGATTGCCAAGCGCTACGGCAACTTGGGCATGGAAGATGCGCCGATTGTTCTTAAACTTAAAGGCACGGCGGGTCAGAGCTTTGGTGTTTGGAATGCCGGTGGCCTTCATATGTATCTCGCGGGCGACTGCAACGACTACGTTGGAAAGGGCATGGCCGGTGGAAAGTTGGTGATTTATCCGCCAGAAAACAGCCGGTTTGAGAGCCGTGATGCGAGCATTATTGGTAACACATGCCTCTACGGCGCCACAGGTGGGCGGCTCTTTGCCTCAGGTTGTGCGGGAGAGCGCTTTGGTGTCCGAAACTCTGGCGCGCATGCGGTGATTGAGGGCGCAGGTGACCACTGTTGCGAGTACATGACGGGCGGCTGCGTCACTGTGCTGGGCACCACGGGCTTAAACTTTGGTGCGGGCATGACGGGCGGCGTGGCCTTTGTTTTGGACCAAGATCGAGTATTCCCTGATCGCTACAATAGCGAGTTAGTGGAAATTCATCGCATTAACGGCGAAGCAGCGGAAGCGCATCGGCACTTTTTGCGTGACAACATTGCAGAGTTTGTTGCTGAAACGGGTTCTCAGTGGGGGCAGACAATTCTAGATAATTTTGAGGATTACGTTGGTAAGTTTTGGTTAGTCAAGCCGAAGGCCGCTGACTTCCATCAATTACTGGCGCGATTCCGCTACACAGATTGAGGCTGACGCAATGACTGAGCGATTAGCAAATCCATTCCAGTTTCTCGATGTAGAGCGGCGTGACCCAAATAAACGGTCGATGCAGTCTAGAACTGAGGAGTTTGTCGAAATCTACGATCCGTTTACGGAGCAGACGGTTGCTGAGCAGTCTCATCGTTGTCTGGAGTGCGGAAATCCTTACTGTGAATGGAAGTGCCCTGTTCACAATCTAATTCCTAACTGGCTAAAGCTGTTAGCGGAGGGGCGTTTATACGAGGCGGCTGAACTAAGTCATCAGACAAACACGCTTCCCGAGGTATGCGGACGTGTTTGCCCTCAGGATCGGTTGTGCGAAGGCGCCTGTACGCTGCATGACGGATTTGGTGCGGTAACGATTGGAAATGCCGAGAAGTACATCACCGATACGGCGCTGGCGATGGGTTGGCGTCCAGACTTGTCCGATGTCATTCCGACCGGAAAGCGGGTGGCCATCATTGGCGCTGGACCGGCAGGCCTGGGCTGCGCTGATATATTGGCGCGTAATGGCGTTTCCCCCGTTGTTTTTGATCGCTATCCCGAAATCGGAGGATTGCTGACCTTTGGTATTCCGCAGTTCAAGCTTGAAAAGCAGGTGATGCAACGTCGCCGAGAAGTATTTGAGGGCATGGGCGTTGAGTTCCGGCTCAATACTGAAATTGGCATCGACATCGATGCCGATGATTTGCTGGAGGAATTCGACGCCGTTTTCCTCGGCATGGGAACCTACACCGCAATGCAGGGTGGCTTCGAGGGCGAAGATTTGCCTGGTGTTCACAAGGCCCTCGACTACCTGGTCGGAAATGTGAATGAAAAAATGGGCTACTCGCAGCCAAAAAAAAACTTCATCGATTTGAAGGGTAAGACGGTTGTTGTATTGGGCGGCGGTGATACTGCAATGGACTGCGTAAGGACGGCGGTTCGCCAACAGGCTGAGCAAGTGTTTTGTGTTTACCGCCGGGACGAGGAAAACATGCCCGGCTCGCGTCGCGAGGTCCAAAATGCTCGCGAGGAGGGTGTGCAGTTTCTTTTCAATCGGCAGCCAGTTGGTGTCGTGGATTATTTTGGCGAAGCCATTGGTGTCAAGGTCGTGGAAACCCGCTTAGGCGAGCCCGGTCCCGACGGCCGTCGTCGACCTGAGCAAGTCGAAGGGTCGGAGGCAACGCTTGAAGCAGATGCCATCATCATGGCCTTCGGTTTTCAGCCCAGCCCTACTCAATGGATGGCCGATATGGAAATTGCATTGAATGACTGGAAGGGTGTCATTGCGCCCGAACATCAAACGTTCAAGTTTCAAACAACAAATCCCAAAGTCTTCGCTGGTGGTGATATGGTACGCGGATCTGACCTGGTGGTTACGGCCATTTGGGAAGGAAGGCAGGCCGCAGAGGGTATTTTGGATTACCTAGCGGTCTAAATATAAAAAAGATCAGGGTGAGTTAGCACATAGAGGCGACCACTCGGGGGATCCTGCCGGTATGGCACCACTGCAAAACGATAGATTTTTGCGGGCTTTGTTGCGTGAGCCCGTAGACCGAACACCTCTTTGGATGATGCGCCAAGCAGGCCGATATTTACCCGAATATCGCGCTACCCGCGCACAGGCCGGGAGCTTCATGGGTTTGTGTACTCAACCGGAACTTGCCTGTGAAGTAACCATGCAGCCGCTGCGTCGTTACGACATGGACGCTGCTATTTTATTCTCAGATATTTTGACCATCCCTGACGCCATGGGTTTGGGGCTCTATTTCACGGAAGGCGAAGGGCCTCGGTTTGAAAGACCGTTATCTACCGAAGCCGAGATCGCTGCACTAGAGCCCAACAGGGCGCGCGATGAGTTGGGCTACGTCATGGACGCAGTGTCCTTGATTCGGAAGGAACTCAACGGCAAAGTGCCATTGATTGGTTTCTCTGGCTCTCCATGGACTCTGGCGACTTACATGGTCGAGGGCGGTTCTTCTAAGGACTTCGCGAAGACTAAGTCGTTAGCTTTCAATAATCCTGCGGCGATGCACCAGCTCCTTGATAAGCTGGCGGACGCTGTTGCGGTTTATCTGACAACTCAGGTGGAGCAGGGTGCGCAGGCGCTCCAAATTTTTGATACCTGGGGCGGGTCATTAAGCCACAGTGCCTATCAAGAGTTTTCCCTTCGATACATGCAAGCGGTGGTCGAGCGTTTGCCTCGAGAAGCTGATGGTCGACGAGTGCCGGTGATTGTTTTCACCAAGGGTGGAGGACAGTGGTTGGAACAAATCGCTGACTGCGGTGCCGATGCGGTGGGTCTTGACTGGACAACCGATATTGGAATGGCTCGCGCCCGGGTGGGTGACAAGGTCGCACTGCAGGGCAATATGGATCCCGCCATGCTCAATGCGCAGCCCGAGCGGATTCGTGATGAGGTGGCGAAGATCCTAGAAAGCTATGGGTCTGGAACCGGGCATATTTTCAATCTAGGTCATGGCATCACACCAGGAATCGATCCTGAGTGTGTTGGGGCAATGGTCGATGCGGTTATAGAGCTATCGCCGGCCTACCACTCGTAGTCGGGTATTTCATGATTCATGTTGAGCGCGGGAAGGTCTGAGTCGGGCCTTCCCACTACCTTAGCTGGGACACCTGCAACGGTCGTGTGTGGTGGCACATCTCTCAAAACAACGCTGCCCGCGCCCACTTTGGCACCTTCGCCAACCCTAATATTCCCGAGTATTTTCGCGCCTGCACTAATTAAAACCCCGTCGGCAATTTTTGGGTGCCTGTCGCCATGTTCTTTGCCCGTGCCGCCCAGAGTCACNCTCTGCAGTATCGAGACCTGATTACCGATAACCGCGGTTTCGCCCACCACGAGGCCAGTGGCATGGTCCAACATGATGCCACTGCCAAAGGTGGCGGCTGGGTGGATATCAACGCCAAATTTCATTGAAGCCCTACTCTGCATTAAGAGCGCCAGTGAACGTCTGTCCTGGTGCCACAGCCAGTTTGCAACACGGTGCAATTGCAAGGCTTGGAAACCCTTGAAGTAGAGGAGGGGCAAATGAAACGACTCGCAAGCAGAGTCTCTTTCAACGACTGCTTGCAGATCGTCCCGCATCGCTTGACGAATATCATCGCGTGTAGAAAATGCCTCGGAGATAACATGGCACAGTACACGNGCTGGAACGGTCGCGCAGTCGATCTGATTTCCTAGGTGGGCACTGAGAGCGCTTTCCAAGCTGGAGTGGCTCAAAACCGTTGCTTGCANAAAGTCTTCCAGCATGGGTTCAGTGCAAATTAGTTCACGAACCTCTGAGCAAATCGTATTCCAAAGTGGATCGTTTGCGTGCTCAGCGTCAGTGGAAGGAAGTGCCTGCAGTGTCATAGTTGCCTCATTATTGTTACTACACACCTTAGCGCAGCCGTTTGTGATTATTCCAGAGCCTCAGACCGCAACTGCCCTGCACATCCATAGATTTTCATTATTTGCAGTATATTTACGCTCGAATAAGGTCATAGGCTCTGTGGCTGACAGGCTTTCCACCTTGGCATCGAGGCCTAGTAGTCGTGACGCAATAGCGAATTCATCGACGTAAATTTTCCAGTTACTCCTCAGCTCTACCGATCCGCCCAGCTGCTTGAGTAATGGAAACGATGGATGGCCGTGGATTCTCCGTTTTATGTGCGTCTTTTTGGGCCAAGGGTTGGGGTAAAGGAGGTAGTGTTGGGCGCATGATATGNCTGCCGACACGAGCTGGGCCCAAATATGCTCACAGTTACCGCGAATCAGTTGATAGTTGACTGACTTCCCCGGCATGTGACGTCGGAGCCGATCCGCTGACTTATCGATNCCGATGACAAGCGCTTCTGGATAAAGGGATGCAAGTTTTACTGTGCTCATGCCGGTTCCACAAAAGGAGTCCAGAATAAGCGGCCCTCCGTGTGCTTTTACCCGCGTGATGATCTTTTCTGCAGCGTCTCGAGCGTGCGGGGGTGTGGGTTCCTGCCATGCGGTTCCCTTGTGCTTTTCCACGAGCTTCTTGAGATCGTCGTGAACCGAGGACTGGTTCGAGTCCACGCTGGTGATGCCCTCAAGATTCATTTGATACAGGTCCTGTTGGTTGCGATCATAAACGCTCATTTTATCGGACTAATCNGTCATGCGACGTGATGTGAGGCCTTATTGGGTAAAGCGGTTATACCTGAAGTTTCGCGCATTTTGGATCTGGTGGTTTTTGGCGCCGCGGTGTGAATCATTGGGAGCGTTCTCAACCATCATGTCGCCGTGGTTCGTCATCATATCAGGTCCCAATATCCGTATCGGGCACTCATTTACCGCGATAGGGGAAATGCATCATCCCGTACAAATTGGTGTCTGGGGCCGNAATTTTGGGGAGGGGCGTGTCGAGATCGGTAACGCCTGCCTTATGAGTCCCGGCGCGAGGATTTCGGCAAGTGATGAAGTGGTTTTAGGGAATGGTTGCATGATGGCCCATGGCAGTTACATCACTGACTCCGATTGGCATGGGCTTTACGATCGCGTCAATCGCGATGAGACGCCGAAGCCCGTTCGTCTCGGTAATAACGTATGGCTAGGTGACCGTTCCACCGTATTGAAAGGAGTGACCATTGGGGATAACAGTATTGTTGCTGCAAGTTCAGTGGTCACAAAAGATATTCCAGCTAATGTCATCGTAGCGGGCAACCCTGCAGTGATTGTGAGAGAGCTGGATGAGGGTGAGCCTCGCTATACGCGAGAAGACATGTTTCGTGACCCGGCTGAGACACAAGCGTATTTTGATGCGCTCGACAGAACCTTATTGGCAGGCAACTCTTTTTCGAGATGGGTTATGAATTCTTTATACCCGCGTTCTCGACGCCGGCAATAACACTTCTCTGGACGTTGCTACCGTCAGTGCACTGACCTCCAAGGCACCCTCGCGCTTCAGCACTGCTGCGGCTGCGCTCAAGGTGGCACCGGAGGTGATCACATCATCAATGATTAATATCCGTTTGTCCTTGNCGGAGCGCACGGTACGAAAGTNATCAGGATCAATGTGACGATCAGAGGCGGCTTGCAAATGTAGGAAGGGTAATGGCTTGGAGTGTTGAAGGGTTTTGACCGGTGTTTGGATTAACCCTTGNTTAGTGAGTGCGTTGGCGAGTAACCAGATGTGGTCGAATCCGCGGATGAGGCGTCGTCGCCAATGGCAGGGAATTATGGTTACAAGGTCATATGAATACGAGACCTCGCAGTTATGAGTCTCCCAGTACGCGATAATGTCGGTCAGTTCGACCATTCCATTGTACTTCCAGCGGATAAGCAGATCGGGAACAACGTCGCGATAGTAAAAGACTGATTGCAGATGGGATATCCCTGCAACCGTTTGAGCCCTCGGGACTGAGTAGTGCGTCTCGATGTTTGTCCTGTCGGCTACACGTTCCACGGACAACCTCAATGGTCGAGGACACAAATTGGACTTTAGGGATGTAAGGCAGGCAGTACAGANTCGCTCGGGTAATTGATGTGTCCGACGGCAGCAGGCACATTGCGGCACAAGAATGGCTGCCAGCGCGCGCCTCGAGATTTTTCTGATCGATCGCATTACAGACCCTAGTGATAAGCCACCTATCATTGCCAGATCGTACTNAGGGCAGGGACCTCGTCATTCATCATTACGTGTTTTTGATCGCCAAAGCCCTGCTAAGATATAGCTGAGCGCAGACGCCCTGCACTGCGTCGCACGTATTCTTGAGAGTCGCTATGAGCAATGACAAACCAGAAGATGACCACCCAGTCTTGTCTGATGAAGATCAGGCACGTGTCGATCGTTTTGTNCGCACGGGAGTCAACGCGACTGAAAAAAAGCCTTTTAGGCCCTTATTACTGATTGTGTTGCTAATCGTGGTTGTGACCGGATTCAGCTTACTGAGTCAATTGCTCGCACGCATGGCGGGAGTTTACTAAAGGATGGCTTATGGTCATTGCTTTAGCCTATGTTCCTCAACGATAAGTATCAGCAATAAGAAAAGTATAAAAACTAAATTGCCTGCATAGGCCGCTAGCAACTGATAGCTGTCGTCGGGCATCGTGCGCGCGTAGCGTGCTATACCCGTCACCAGAAAGTAAAATTGCACCCAGGCTGAGACGATAAGCGTTTCGCGCATCCAGTAGTCATAGTTTAGAGCCACTGTTCCTACCGCAAGCATGATAAATGCGAGCAGAAATCTGATTTGGTGTAGTTGATAGTCGGCCTCCAANCCGCTAGCGCCCGCCGCCATAAAGGGCCTGATAAGCCCAGTAAACCAACCCATCAAATACAGCGTGGTAATTGCCATCAACGTAATCCACGTGTACTTGAAGAGTGTTGAGCGCTTGTTTAAGGAGGCTCTGACACTTTGAAATGAGAACGTATAGGGCTCTGCAAGCAGCGCATTAATTTCCTCATCTGACGGTCGCAATTCGTCATGCAGTTTTTGTTCGCTCANGATAAATCGACCTCCCACTGTTTAAAAGCAACGTATGTCAATGCCACGAGAAAGACAGGGCGCGTGATGATCACTGCTTGTGCCATGGGATGGTTGGCTATGAAGAGCACGCTGTCTAGGACCATGTAGTCTTCCAAGAACATGACCCATNCTAAAGCCGTGAGCACTGTCACGAGCAGGGCATTTGGCTTCTTTGTGGCGGCATTCCAGGAAAAACCGACTAACCCGATAACGACAACCCAGGCACGGAGTGACGTGAGGTCCTGAACCAGTATCGCGGCGTTATCGCTCCCTGGTGCGAAGGTGTCATCAGAAACAATCAGTGTGAACAGTGCAATGACCAAGCTCGCAAAGAAAAAACATAGGAACACACTGAATCGGTACATGATGAATAANCAGTACCTNATTAANTTGACACTGTCGTTGTACCACAAAACGNCAAATGNGACAAAAAAATTACAGGCCTGGGGGAGTGATAGATTATTTCTCGCGAACGTCTCCGCCGCTTTGAGAGGGCTTTCTCCACGGAGCGCCCTGGCATGTTTGTCGGTTTGGACACTTATCAGTGCAGCCGCGACAAGGGAGTAATTCAACTGAATTTGCAGATGGTTTTAGCATGGTGTTAAGACGCAGATTGATATCGCGGTAGATGGTAGCTAAGCGCACGGTGAACTGTCACTAGGGTGTCTACTCCAAGTGGGTTAGCATTTGGGTCAAAACCGCGGCAAAGAGGTCAAACTACCTGTAGCGGCCTCAGGGCTTGCACCGTTATCTCGGGCTGGAGTGGGCGCGTTAGTTGTCATCTTATGGGTGTTTCTTATTCACGGAATCCGTTACGACCGCGACCTGTAGGCGCGCGATCAAGCGCGCTGTATTTGACGAAAGATTAGCCCTTTGAACAAACCACGGCCTCTGTTACGGCGTATTGGCGAAAGGTATTAGCGCTGACGTTTTAGCGGCGTAAAGTGGGTGCCTAGGGGCGCCGTGCATTGTGATGCCGATGCATTGCCAGTGATTGTGAAGTGACAATGCGTAGCTATCACGTCTCGCACCCAAGCCATAACCCTTCAATCCCTGGTTGCCCCACATGGCGACGACTGTCTGAGCCCCCCCGATTACCGTCATCAACACTTGATCGTTCTCTGGCCCAACAGGATCTCGATGCGTCGATAAGATCTGCGGGTAACGGCAGCGGATAGCAAACAGGTTTGCCATGGTTATCCCGGAAAACCCCCAACTTCTTGCCAGCGACACGCATTTTCGTACGGTGGCGTCATTACTCCGCGCAGTGGCGGTTGATGGATTCAAGCCAACGAACACGCAGACGGGCCCGGGTGCCCACCGTCTCTCTAGGCGGTAGCGGTAACGACCACAGTCTGAAAATGTAGCCGTAGCTTTTATTAGATTACTGCTCCTCACGCTTGGAGGTAGCTTCTGCCGCAAACTTGGCGCGAATAAAATCAGAGTGGGACACGTACAGTAGCTCTGACGCTTTCCTAATTGCCGCTTCTTCGTATTTATCAATTACACCGTCGGCGTAAGCGATAAGCCAAAGTTGCTCCACCAGCTGAACCCGCTCTTCCATCGACATTTGCTCGCAGGCGCGACGCGTATATTTAAAAAGCCCAGCCGACCGTGCTTGTTCACCTCGGGCGGAGTCCAGCAGTCGTGTAACATTATCGTGGCTCAAGCCTAGGTCTTGGCTCTTGAGCCAAGCCGTCATGCTTTGTATCTCAGAATCACTCTCTTGAAAGTCGCTTTTAGCGACCTCCAACATGAGTATGGCCAATGCCATGCCCAGTTCGTCACGATCGTTTCCTTTCCGGGTTGTCGGTTCCCCAAGTTGGGTCAACTTCTCTATCCACTTGAATGCCACGTGATATCCTTTTTACCCATACGTATGTTTTAACCACTTGCTGCCTCTTAACAGTAACGGTTCCTAAGACCCTCTTATTGTAAGGACAAAGCCGGGCTATTGGATGCCAATTACATTTTTCAAATCGCACAACGCACTATTTTTGTTTCCGCTAGCGGTGCTCTTGTTCGGGCTACTTGCGGCTGCTCAAAGTTTAGAGCAATCCGCTGAGCAGAGAGAGGAGCAACTGAGGGAGCAATTCGAATCGGATGCTGCGCTGAGATTTCTTGTTCGCGATGCATTAGCGGCTCGTCTACAGACACACTTAAAGGGTTTTGTCGCGGCGCTGGCGGCACCGAGCACAGAAGATCTTGGAGAGACAATCGCTCGAGCGGGCAATATCATTAGAAGTAATTATGGCTCAGACACCGCGTCGCAGATTGTCCATTTCTTTGTGGCGATAGTAAGCCCAGATCAGCGTGCTGTGATTAGTTACTCCTACCCCCGCCCCGAACTAGTTGGGCGCGAGATTTCCGATCATCCGATGCTGCGTGACCTAGATTTTTCCGCTCGTTCCGGTCGTATTCAGCAAATTGATTTTCTTGCCTCGCGTGAGAATGACCTTTCTTTTACGTCTGAAAGTCCTTTGGTCATTAGGAGGCACGTGTTCCAGCATTCAGCGGGTGACCTAACCGTGCTCGGCATTGTGAAGCTCAATCTTGTAGAGACAGAACAATATATTGACTCACAACTGCGAGATCTAGGGTCCGTTGCGCCGCTCGAGGTGACTCATTATGCCCCAAGGAGTGATCGATGCTTGCTCCGCTACGCAGCAGGCAGCGGCGTGGGCGTCTGCCCGGATGGGCGACCTAATGATGTGTTGCAATATCGCTCAGAGAGAAATGGCTTCAGTAGTGTAGTTACCGCCACCGCGGCCTACCCTCAGCAGTTTGAAAATAAATATGCGCGAACTTCCTACCTGCCATTTGTGTTGACGATTGTGGCCACCTTAATTGCCTGGTTAGTGACGATCTTGGTTCGCGCACGTCTGATCAGCGCAGAGGAGGAGATTAAGTCATATCAAGGTTCGCTCTATGGGAAAGAGGCTCTTACAGACACAATTCATACGGTTGTAGCGGATAACTTGGCGCAGTTAGAAGTGCTCGCCCGTCGCGTGAAAGATGCGCCCGACATTGCTGAGACTGAGCGGCGCTACCTCAATATTGCGCTTTCCGAAATCATTCAGCTGCGTTTGAGCGTAGATGCAAAAATCATGGCGGATAGAAATGACCGGGGACGTGAGCCAAACGATGTGACTACAGAAATGTTTTCGATCGATGAGGTCGCGAAAACGATTGAGGCAGAGCTCAAACGCCTCACAGCCGATGAGGGTATCGAGACACGCGTGCTTCTGGATGAAAGCTTGAGGGGGCAGGTCCGCGGCTCAGCGTATTGGACAGAGTCGGCTCTCTTGGCGTTTATCAACGCATCGTTAACCTTTGCAGATGAGAGTTTTATCGAACTGTTTCTTTGGACGGAGCATTCGCCATCCGGTGAGCGGGAGTTGCTTGCAAGGATAAGAGATGTCGGCATCCCGTGGTCGCTGGAAGATCACAATCTAGATCACCCATCTATCACTGCGTTAAAGGCGATCCTGGACGGGCTGGGCGCGACAATATCTTCAAGCGCTGCCTCCGAAGCAGGCAGTCAAGAACATGTAATACGTTTTTCCTGTGGATAGAGTTGTATTTTGAGATAAATATCGCATTTTGCAAATCATATTGCGAAGAATATGCAGCAGTTTAAATGCTAATTGCTACAGTGCACTCATCGGTTATGAGGTGCGCTTGATACAAGACAGTTTCATTAATCAAACATTTGGAAGCGTGTTCGTCAGTGACAAATGCTCATGACCGTCAGTCATGCTGACTGTAGCGAGCCGCGCCTTAGCGTTATTGGTTGACGGCGATGATGGGTGCAGTAAATCGGTGTCCCTCACCATAATGTGTGGTGATGGGATCTACCGCGCTTACCTTAGCGACAATCTTTTGTCTTAGACGTTTAATCACCGCATCGAGTGCGCGATTAGCTGATGGATCGAATCTTCCGTAAAGCGATAGTGTCAGAGCTTCTCTATTGGTCGGCTCGGTTGGTGCGTCCGCTAGCGCGAGGCACACTTTAACCTCGTTTCGAGTCAGCGCAACGATCTGACCGTCAGGCGCTATTAACTCTCGCTGAAGTGCTTTCACCTGCCATGGAATCTTCCCTGATGCATTGGTAGGAAACGGTAGAACGGCGGCGGGCTTGGGCGAGCTACTGTGTTGTACCGGTGTCGCCATAGCCTCGATCGCTGCGATGATTTCGGCCGTACCCTCGGGTTCCCTTAATAGCAAGCTGACGCCCGCCCTATAGAGCCCCAGGCGCAACTCGGCGTCACTCAGGTTTCCGAAAAGCACCACATTCTTTGCCTTGTTGTCGGCCAGGTATTTTGCAAGCACGTGGCCCGGCTGATCTTCAAGATGTTGATCGATCACGCACAGTGAGAACCGCTCAGGTGAGGACCAGGCCGAGTAACAATCACGCGCGAGGGGCGCCCGAACGATCTTGTACCCTTGAATATGCAGCGACTCAGTCAGTTGCTTTGCGAGATTATTATCCGACACAACCACTAAAGCGCTGGGTTTACCCGGTAACTGCCCCATCACACCTTTCTCTAAAACCTGGAGAACAACCATACCATGCGATGCTCACATTTCACGTCTTGTCGAATGACTTAGTCGAATTTGTCACCATGCACGTGAGTATATCCATATTGGTGTCGTGGGAGAGCGCCAAGTCCGGCTATCGACCGAGCCGATCCCTCAGGCTGTAGAAGAGCATGCCAGCTACGAGCGACGGACGTCGTAATAGGGGTCCGCCAGGAAACTTCAGTGATTTGAGGCCTGAGATCAGGTCAAAGTCATCATTACCACAGTCGATGGCAGCCGCAATCAGCTTCCCCGCCATGGTTGCCGTAGGCACCCCATGCCCCGAGAAACCTTGAGCGTAATAAACCACACCCTTATGAACTCCGAGATCTGGCATGCGATTGCGGGTGATTGCGAGAGTCCCACCCCAGCCGAAGTCGAGCCTCGTGTCCGCAAGTTCTGGGTAGATCGCTAGCAGCTTTGGACGAACAAAGTCGGTGATTGATTCGGGGAATTTATCGCTGTAGGTCTCGCCGCCCCCAAAAATCAGTCGCCGATCCTCAGATAGCTTCCAGTAATTGATCACAAAAAGGCTGTCCGATAGTGACGCGTTCAGGGGGTTGATTCGACTGGCGGTTGCCTCGTCAAGTGGCTCTGTGGCTACAATGAAGTTGTTAATCGGCATGATGTTGCTGGCAATCGGTGGGAATAAATCACCGAGATAACCGTTACATGCCAGGACCACTTTTTGTGCTCTGATCGTTGCCTTGTCTGTCGAGACGACAGCGTGATCTCTCCTAACAGCAATGTCTTTTACCCTGCTTGTCTCGAAAACGGAGGCTCCGGCGGCAATAACTGCCTCGGCGAGGCCGATGCAAAACTTCAATGGATGAAGGTGCCGTGCGCCATGATCCACAACGCCGTAGTGAAATCCGACGCCCGAAGTGAGCTCTTCGAGTGACGATGATTCGACGCCAGTGATGAGATCGTAGTCGTATTGCTTTCTGAGATGCTCGATCTCGTCTCGCAACTCACTGACGTGAGATTTCTTTGCTGCAAAATGAATATTGGTCTTGCCAAGTTCACAGTCGATCTCGTTTTCTGTAATCAGTTCGGTCACCAACTGTACGGCTTCCAGTCCGAGGCGCCAAAGCTCCCTAGCCGTTGCTTTCCCGTACCACTTTTCAAGCGAGTGCTGGTCAGCTCTTTGTCCAGTGCCTACATGCCCGCCGTTGCGTCCGGAAGCCCCCCAACCTACTCGCTCCGCCTCTAGTACGACTACCGATTTCCCAGCCTTCGCGAGATGCAAGGCGCACGACAACCCGGCGTAACCACCCCCAACCACACAGACATCGCAAGACAGGTCTCCAAGGGCGGACGACTGCGCTGTCAGCAGCCGTGACGATGCAGCGTACCAACTGTCGGGATAACTGTGCTTAGGATTTGACATAGTGCAATTATGCCGCTTGATAGCGGCGAAAAGCCACACCATACTGGCCGTCCCGTAGCAACATGAAGGCTTTATGAGCGCGTCGAAAAAGCGGTCTGGCACAAACAAAACCATCGTGTATTCGCCCGATGCCGAGATGGCGGAAACACCTGCTCAAGAGAACGCGGCGGAGATACGCACGTGGCTCGAAGCAAATAAGATCTCAGAGGTTGAATGCCTTGTGCCTGATATGACAGGCAATGCCCGAGGAAAATTTATCCCGGCCCATCAATTCCTCAGTAGAGGTGACCTTAAACTGCCCGAATCCATCATGGTTCAAACGGTGACCGGTGAGTACACCGATGAGCACTGGGATTTCGTTGAGCCGACAGATACCGACATGTTTTTGGTGCCGGATCCGAATACCTTGCGAAAGGTCCCATGGGCGCGGGAGCCCACAGCGCAAATCATTGCTGATTGCTACAACACGTCCGGTAAGCCTCACCCACTGGCCTCTCGCAATGTTCTCAAACACATTATTAAGCTATACGAGGAGGTAGGCCTACGCGCAGAGGTTGCCCCTGAGGTTGAGTTNTTTCTGGTCCACAAAAACACCGATCCAGATTACGAGTTAATGCCCCCGAAGGGCCGGTCAGGGCGTCGTGAAGTAGCGCGTATGTCTTTCAGCATCGATGCGGTCGCCGAGTTCGAGGACTTTGTGGAGGACATGTACGACTTTGCCGATGCGCAGGCATTGAGTGTCGATACGTTGATACATGAAAATGGTGCGGCGCAGTTGGAGATAAACTTCAACCATGGTGACCCCCTCGATATGGCCGATCAAGTATTCGTATTTAAGCGGACGGTCCGGGAGACAGCGCAGCGACATAATATGTACGCCACCTTCATGGCCAAGCCCATGCAGAAAGAGCCGGGATCAGCGCTTCACATTCATCAAAGTATTTTATCGCTCGAGACGGGCCGCAATATTTTCAACGATGTTAATGATCAGCCGACTCCTGAGCTAATGCATTACATTGCGGGACTGCAGCGCTACACGCCTGACTTGATCAGTTTCTACGCGCCGAACGTGAATTCTTATCGACGTCTAGCGCCCGACATCTCAGCTCCCATTAACCTAAGCTGGGGCTACGATAATCGCACCACTGCATTTCGCGTTCCTGACAGCACGCCCGTTAATCGGCGCGTGGAAAATCGCTTCCCNGGCGCTGACGCTAACCCGTACTTGGCGATTGCAGCATCCTTGGCGAGTGGTTTACTGGGCTTAGAGCACAAGCTGCAGCCCACTGCACCCCATCAAGGCACTGCAAACGACGATAGCGTGGAAGTGGCGCGTTCATTGGAAGAAGCGGTTCGAAGGTTGAATGCAAATACTGATCTTTCTCGTGTAATGGGGGATCTTTTCCTCCGAGCCTATGCCGCCGTAAAGCTCGATGAGTTTGAAGAGTTTAATCGGGTGATCAGTTCATGGGAGCGTGAGCACTTGCTTCTCCAAGTTTGATCACTCTCTATGTTTAAGTTCTCTGCTGTTTTACAGAATCGAGTGATGTTCCAGTACGTTAAGTACGCGGTTTATCTGGCTCTTCTCAATAACGTCTATCTATTCCTGGGCGAAGAACTCGAGGCGGCAGCAGCACTCAATGTGGCGGTAACTTCATTCGCTAGTTTCTTCCAAACATTTTCGGCAACGATCGATACGGCGGCGTGGCTGATTCTTCTGCTGTGTTTCGAATTAGAGACCTACGTACTTTCAGATAGGTCGTTGCGCGGTATCACGGGGCATATCATTCGTCTGATACGATCAGTGTGTTTATTGGCCATCGCCATTGCATGCTGGGGTTATTTTGGAGAATTTTATAACCTACTTGCGGTGGAGCCCTTGGATCCCTCAGCGTGTCGCGAACTTAATGGGGACTGGTCGATCATGATCGATTTGGATCGATATGAATCGTTGTCTCTGAGTTCATGTCTTCAAGGCGACTGGGTATTGTTATCAAACTACGACAGGGTCGCAGCAGAACGCGACCTTCTGCAGGGAGCCGTTTGGCTTGCTGTCATTGACTTTATCAATTCAGTAGCGTGGATTTTGGTGGTTGTCCTGCTCGAAATAGAAGTTCGTAGAGTTCTGGCAACGATGTACCGCACTGGATCTACAAGTGGTGCTTTTTACCGATCAAAGATGTGCCTGTATTCGACCCTTTTTGGAGCCGCCGTTTATTGGGGCTTTGAGGGCACCTTCCTAGACTTTTGGGACGCCGTCTTGTGGTTATTCGCTTTTTTCGTGATCGAGGGCAACGTCATGTCGTGGCGCGCGGAAACTGACTCAGTAGCGGATTAGCTGTCTGATCCCCTCAGTCAAAACTGAAGTCATCATCACCTAGCTCTTCGCGTAAGCGCCGTCGCTCTAGCAGATCTTCGGCGCGGCGCCGCTTCTGTGCTAACCGAGCCGCATCGGAAAGTGTTGGTGTGTTTTTCTCGATATTATCGAGCGCCGCTTCATCAAAGTCACCTATGATGCTCTCGCTCAGGACGTCGGATAGTGTCAGTTCACCGTTGTCTTGATCTCGGCCCTGCATGTTCACCCCCAGTTCTTTCTAAAGGTAAAAAAACCCAACCGCTCTTTTGAACTCTCAGCCCTTTTTGACAATTCCTCAAGTATTTTTCGATTAAATTTTAAAGACGAATCAACTGATAATGGCAGCGGTGTTAGACGCTCCCGCCCGGGTACACGTCCCTGTGTCAAATAAACTCCAATTTAGCGGACGGGAGCATCAGACGATCAGCAACCGGTGTGCCAATTGAGGATTACAGTCCGAGCGCTAGCACCTATCTAGACGATAGCCGTTATGGGGGATTCTCGTTAGCTAGTCGGACGCGTCCGGTTCCACCGGGTAGCTGTCCAACGCAGAAAGAACGTGTCCGGCAATGGTCTCTGGAGGATCGTTGTCCACGTCGACAGTAACATCGGCATAACGCTCGTAAAGCGGTACGCGTTCGTTGTAGACGTCTTTGAGCGTATGGTTGCCGGGAGAAGCGATACCTCGATCAGGTGCTAGAGAAATTCGATACTCAACGGTCGCGAGCTGTGATCTGAGATACACCACCGAGGATGCGTTTGATAGGCGATTCATTATCGCCTCGCTGTAGACGACGGAGCCGCCCGTTGAAATGACCGAGGCTCCAATACCCATNTCTAACAGCACCTGTTCCTCGATAACTCGCAGTGCCTCATGCCCACGCGCCGCAATAATCTCGCTAAGCGTCGCTTGCTCCTGCTCTTGAATCAACAAGTCGGTATCGACGAAAGCCAACCCAAGGCGCTTTGCTAGCAACACGCCTACGGTACTTTTCCCGCTTCCTGGCATCCCAATTAAACTCACCACCTGCATCGGGTGACGTNCCATATTGTTGTCCTTCATACTACGCCTGTCGGCCACTTTAAGATGGTCGCTACGGTTAGTCTAAATGTGCGTGGTCATTAAGTTACCCGCACCACTCATTACGTTTGTATTCCATCGGAGGCTCAGTTGTTACTTGAAACGCCACTGACAGCACTTCACCAAGAACTGGGAGCGAAGCTGGTTCCCTTCGCTGGTTACAGCATGCCCATAAGTTATCCCAGCGGGATTATTGCAGAACACAANCATACGCGCTCGCATGCGGGTTTATTTGACGTCTCTCACATGGGCCAGGTAACAGTGAGCGGTCACAATGTTGCGCAACAATTAGAGGCTGTGATGCCGAATGATTTGCTGAGCTTGGCACCCATGGCCAGCGCTTATGCGCTCCTTACCAACGACCAGGGTGGCGTCAGGGATGACTTAATTGTAACTAACCTTGGCGATGGGCGATTCCACTTGGTTCTGAACGCGGGTAACAAGCACGAAGACCTCACGTATCTGAATTCAATGCTCCCAGATCTGACGTTTGAGCTCCANGAAGATCAAGCGCTTCTTGCCCTCCAGGGGCCAGACGCGCGAGCGGTGATGGCCCGTTTGACTAATGCCGCCAGTGAACTTGCATTCATGACAGCCGCTCAAGACCGCATCAATGGGGTTGATGTTTGGGTGACTTGTTCTGGCTATACCGGGGAAGATGGTTTTGAGATTTCTGTGACTGCATCACAAGCTCACAGAGTTGCACAGTGTTTGCTGGCAGAGTCCGAAGTCGAAGCNATTGGATTGGGCGCGAGAGATTCGCTGAGGTTAGAGGCGGGCCTCTGCTTACATGGACATGAACTATCAGCTCACGTTACGCCAGTGGAAGCTGGGCTTGCTTGGGCGATTTCCAGGGAGCGACGAGAGAGTGGTTGCCGGCCCGGCGGCTATCCGGGTGCTGCCATTATTCACCAACAACTGGTCGAGGGTGCAGCGAGAAAACGAGTGGGTCTCAAAGTCGACGGGCGGCGACCCGTGAGAGCGGGAGAGGCCTTGCTAGACAGCGAGGGTNNTGAGGTTGGCGCGATTTGTTCGGATGCCTTTGGGGCCTCTGTCGGCGGTCCGGTGGCGATGGGCTTTGTGGAACCTAAATGCTCACAGGTGGGCTCCGGGCTTCACGTTATTGTGCGTAGCAAGCGAGTCGATCTAACGGTTGTCAGTCTTCCCATGGTGCCTCATCGCTATTATCGAGGGTNATTCTAGCGTTGCCCCGATACNGCGATNACCGTCGTTAATGTGCCCAATCGCGATCCGCTCTGAATTGGGTCGAGAGATATTCCATCTGATCGGCCAGCACACGGTCTTTGGCAAGGAAGTGCCATTCATAGGAATTTGGTTTAAATGGGATCGCTAGCAGGGGCATGTTGGCTTCTTCGGGCGTAAGACAGTCCTTAAGCCAATTGCAGCGTTTGCAGGCAGCGACCACGTTTTCCCATTTATCGGTGCCACCTCTAGATGTCGGTATTACATGATCTCGCGTCAGCTCGCTTCTTGAAAACTGATTTCCGCAGTAGAGGCACCTGTAATCATCGCGACGAAAGAGGGTTCNATTGCAAAGCGGTGGGGTGAAGTGATCGAACACTCTGCCATTCAGGGCAACGATGGGCTGAACAATGAGTTTTGATCGGATGCCAGTGATGCGTTGAGTGCCACCAAACACTGGGGGGAGGGGATCCCCGATGCCATAAATAACATCGCCTCGAGCGTAGGCAGAGATTGCTTCCTGAAGGCTTAACCAGCCTCTTGGTTGCCCTGCCACATCCAACTTTAGGATTGCTTGCATGGCCATCGCTCTCACGTTTTCACAACGCTACTACCTGGATGTGCGAATTACAATTAAAGTTTTGTTTCATCGCCTCAGAGGCCTAATCTGTCTTGTTCTGGTAATAAAAACGTCATCTTATACTTGAACACATCGCCGAATCGTGGATTACTAATTAGGGCGTTATAAAATAACGAATCGCTTAATTTTCTCAGATTTTAAAAAAACAAGGAGCAGTAATGAAGCTGACATCCCCAATTGCAATCGGCGGAAAAGCAATACCATTCGCACTGAGCTTGTTGACGGCTAACCTTTTGGTGGCCAATACAGCCTTGGCTCAAGATGACAACAAAAATCTCGAAGAAGTCGTTATTACGGGTTCATACATTAAGGGCTCTGGCACTGACGAGGCGACACCTGTTGATGTACTTAATAGTGATTACATTCAGAAGCAGGGCGCTCTCACCATTGGTGAATTGACCCAGAAATTAGCGGTAAGTAGCGGTGCGGAGAATAATCCAGACTCCTTTACTGCAGGTGGAACGCAGGGTACATCCAATGTGAACCTGCGTGGTTTGGGCCTTACATCGACCTTGGTGCTCGTGAACGGTAAGCGTCAAACGATCGCTGGCGCTGTAGCGAACGACGGATCCGTATTTGTTGATACGGCCACGATTCCTATGGCCGCACTTGAGCGTGTGGAGATTTTGAAGGAAGGTGCGACAGCTACCTATGGCTCCGATGCAGTTGCGGGCGTAGTTAACTTTATCTTGCGTGACGATTTCGAAGGTCTTGAAGTATCGGTAGGCCATCAAAAGGCAGAGTCCAGTGATCAAACCACTGACGACGTCAGTGTTTTGGCTGGTTTTGGTATTGGCGACAATACCAATGTAATTCTGTCAGGTAGCTTTATGCAGCAGGATCCTATGAGTTCTGCAGAACGTTCGTACACGACGATCAACGCCGTGAGCATCTTGGGCCGTAGCTTCTTGAACTTGGGTGGTCTTGCTCCGGGTCTCCCTGTATTCATTGAAGGGACAGGTGATTATGCGGGAACTTATGGTCCTGGAGAAACAATTCCGGATGCGAATTGTGAGGCAAATGGCGGTATCTATGGCGCTGCATTTATACCATCCCTTGGTGGTCAGAAGTGTGGATTCCTCTACGGACCAAGGTTCAACTTGGTTAACGAGGAGGAACGCACGAATGTTTACGCCGCGATTACGCATGATATGGACAACGGGGTCACCGTTCGTGGTGAATTAGGTTTTGCTAAGAACGAAGTGCTGGATAACCCCCAGTCACCATCCTATCCGGCGTTGAACTTTCCAACGATTGCTCCAGGACAGGCCGGTAGCCCTTTCGACGGTTTCGTTCGCTGGTATGGACGTCCACTCGGTGCAGAAGCGCCTTCGCCTCTCGCGCCACGTAATTCTGAGTTCTTGAGAGCGTCGCTGGACGTCTCTGGTTCACTGGATGACGGTGAGTGGGACTGGAATGCCTCGGTAACCTATTCGGAGAATGACAGAGAGGGTTGGCAGCCTGACACAATTGCCTCTCGCCTGACAGACGCCCTGGCTGGACAGGGTGGAGCAAGCGGCACTGAGTCATTCAATATTTTTGATCCCAGTCAGAATTCTCAGAGTTTGATCGATTACATCAGTGCCCAGACTTACACCAATACAATCACTGACCTCACGGTTGCGGATTTGGTGGTCTCCGGTCCTTTGGAAATTGCATCAGGTCGCACTATCAACGTCGCTTACGGTGCTCAGTTCCGAAATGAAGGCTTTCAAACCTTAAGAGATGATATTTCGACACAGCAAATCGATCCTCAGACAGGTACTTTGCAGGACGTAGACTTGATCTTCTTGGGCGGCGGTACAGAGCCGTCGGCATCCCGAGACTCTTTCGCTGCCTTTGCCGAAGCGAACATTCCAATCACTGATTCGCTTGAGATGAGTGTGGCAGCGCGATATGAGGCGTTGGAATCTGACAGCAGTCTTGACCCGAAGTTGGCGCTTCGCTGGCAGGTAACGGATGAGCTGGTTGTTAGAGGCTCAATGTCGACAGCATTCCGAGAGGCTTCGCTGGTTCAGCAGTTCAACCGCGGGACATCGCTTCAAGGTCTCGTCGATCCCCTCGGTGGTGGTGGCGCCCTGTTCATTCGAGTTTTGACAGAAGGTGATACAAATCTGAAGCCAGAGACATCGACTAACACTAACCTTGGTGTTGTTTGGACGCCCAGCGACAACTTCAATATGCGCTTAGATTGGTGGCAGTTCGATTACGAAGATGTGATCACGATCGAGAACGCGCAGGGTAAGTTGAGTGCAGATCCAAATGGGCCTGACATTCGCCGAAATGACTCAGGTCAGTTGCAAGGTGTGTCAACGAACTTCATCAACGCTGCGACTGTAGAAACAGATGGTGTTGACGTTTCTGCTGATTGGAATATCCCTGCCGGCGACATGGGCGACTTTGGTGTTCAGTTGGCGTACAGCCACTTCCTGAGCTACGAGATTCCGGATGGAAACGGTGGAGTGACAGATGTTGTGGGTTCATTCAACCACGACAACTTTGTCCGCTCGATGCCACAGAAGAAGTGGAATCTGACTGCTGATTGGGAGCGGGGCAACCACAGTGCTGCCATGGTTGTGTACTACGTTGACTCTTACAAGACTGGGCGTGCTGTTCCTGCTTCAGCTCAGGCACTTGGATTTAATAGCGGCATTAGTAACTGGCGTACGATGGACCTCAGCTACAACTACAACTTCAACCTAGGTGACACCCAAGCGGTATTCACATTAGGTGGCAAGAACGTATTTGATAAAGAGGCGCCTCGTGTT
>NZIH01000048.1 GCA_002691565.1 Halieaceae bacterium | reverse complement strand
ACGGATTAAAGTGCAAAACACCATGACAATGTCTTCGGCGCCGCCATAGGTTTCCTTAAACGACGACTTCTCAACAGACACGATGGGGAAAGGCTCTCTGATGACGCGAACTGACATGGTGCTTATCCTTTTTTTCTCACCATAACACCAGCCGTGGCGAAGTGAGGAATCACAACGCAGCAAACCCATTGATCGCTCAAAAGTAATCTCTTTTGGAGCGATATCGCGTAATCTCTGCACTGCTCATTCTCAATGACAAGAACCAGACATACTCGAGGTAACACCCATGTTCAACGCATTACTCGCCACCAAGGACGACCAGCACGAGGTCGCTGTCACTAAAATCGATAAAGCCGCGCTCGCTGACTCTGGCGTGCTGGTCAAGGTGGATTACAGCACCATCAATTACAAAGATGCGTTGGCGGTGACCGCGACTGCGCCGATCATCAGGAAATATCCTCTAGTACCCGGTATCGATCTCGCAGGGACCATTGAGGAGAGCGATGACCCCGATTGGCAGGTGGGAGACCGTGTGGTTGTTAACGGCTGGGGTATGGGTGAAGGTCATTCAGGCGGACTGGCGCAATACGCTCGTGTACCTGCGAGTTTTCTGGTGAAGCTCCCCCCAAACCTTAGCTCTCGCCACGCGATGGCCATCGGCACCGCCGGATACACAGCCGCTCTCTGTGTCAACGCGCTCGAGGCGCAAGGCGTCACCCCGGACCATGGCGACATTCTCGTCACCGGTGCCAGTGGTGGGGTGGGAAGTGTGGCAGTGGCGCTACTTGCCGCCCGAGGGTTCTCGGTTGCTGCGTCCACTGGCAAACCCGACGCCGCCGATTACCTGAAAAATCTCGGCGCAACATCGATTATTGACCGCCACACACTCTCGGAGGCGGGCAAACCACTGCAGGCAGAGCAATGGGCGGGTGTCGTCGATGCTGTGGGCGGTAACACCTTGGCCAACGCGTGTGCACAAACACGCTACGGNGGTGTCGTNACCGCCTGTGGCCTTGCNGANAGCGCNGCGCTCCCGGCGACCGTCATGCCATTTATCCTGAGAGGTGTGATTCTGCGCGGCGTTGACAGTGTCATGGCACCGAGCGGCCCNCGTCTGGCTGCTTGGGCTAGACTGGCGCGTGATATGGACCTCGAACGCCTCGAGACCATGATCACCGAAATCNGACTGTCCGATGTCAGCGAGGTGGCACCAGATGTGCTCGCAGGAAAAGTAACAGGACGATTATTGGTTGATGTTAATCGCTAAGGGTTCGGGCTTGGTGAGTTCCGCGTAAATATCCGCAAGCGGCTCTGCTAGAGCAACCGCAGACTCNTCAAGCGTTAAACCNANCCNNACNATNACNAGCTCNGCCTCNGGCGCCACGATAACAAACTGGCCCGAATTNCCACCGGCATGNAACGTATTTTCGGGTAGNCCNGGNTANTCTCNGAANTGCGTGTTCAACCAGAAGCTCAAGCCGTAGAANTCCGCNGTAGCNCTGGGTGCTGCGGCAAGCTGCTGCCAGCCGCTCGATAAAACTGCATCACGCCCATGCCAAGCATCNAGCCACCACTGACCGTACTTGGCCCAATCACGAGCAGTCAGGTANGCNAAACTAGAACCCACCTGCACACCGCTGATATCGGGCTCGAGCAACGGGTTGTCGAGTCCCAACCGCTGATTGACCTCCCGATCAATCCAGTCTGCGTAGGCTTCTCCCTCTAGCGAGGCCTGCCATAAATACGACACNACATTGGTATCGCCACTCGAGTANACAAACTCNTGCCCNGGANCNACNCGATGNCCNTGTGCCAGCGGNACCTGCCACATGGGNACGCCGCCNTAGAGCATTTCGGTGACGTCATCCCCCGGCAAATAGCGCTCATCGAAATCGAGCCCGCTCGCCATGGTAATGAGATGCTCGAGGGTAAGTGCGTCGTCCACCTTAGACACCGCGGCTTCTGGGGTTCCCAATGCTAACAGTCGCTCTTTAACTGGCATCGAGAGATCAATCGCACCCCGCTCAACCTGAATCCCTACCAATGAGGCCATGAGACTTTTGTTCATTGACCAGCCCTGAAGACGAGTGCGGGGACCGACCGGCGCAGCATAGCGCTCAGACACGATCTCTCCGCCTTGCATGATCAGGACGGCCAAGGTGTTTCTCCCGCCGCCCGGAAGCTCTTCGAACAAGGCATCAATCGCCGACTCGACAACGGGGTTGCGCGATTGAACGGTCTCGGCGGCGACGCTACGCTCGACTCGCTCCTGCTCAAGTGCCTCAGGGTTTGCGGTTTCTTCAGCATGAAGCGTGCAGCCGTAGCGATCGCGATAGCTCGCCGTCGCTGTTGCGGTCAATATCGATACGCTTGCCGATGTCTCGCCCACATGAGCTTTGGCAAATCGATCCATACCAGCAACGGTTTTCAGCCTAGGGATAATGTCCTTTTCAAGCAGAAAGTCGGCTGGTAGGTGGCTGACAAAAACACCCGAGCATAGTTGTTTGGCGGAATAACCCACACCAATTTTAGCCGCACCATGCAACAACCAGAGGGCGGCCGAGGCCGCGAAAATGACGATACAAATTAGAACTCGAAACATAGAACTCACGTTGAGGTTGNAGGTACCTCAATCTACCTCTGTTAAACAATGACTGTGCGTTAAAAACATTTTACTGAAGGAACCAACCTAAGGGCAGACTACTGGATCAATCGACGATGGTGTGGTTGGCATCTCGGATCTCACGCAACAGCTCGATGATCTTGGCAAGTGCGAGAAACAAAGCACCGGATGCAACAAACGTCAGCGTGCCTATAAAACCCAGTACGGCCACTAACTCAGCGGCATGATTGACTAGCACACCAGGCATCGCAAAGCCCGAGACAATGCCTACCAGAATCAACAGGTAACCGACCCACTTCACTAAGTCTTGCACGCCCGTATCGCGCTTCAGCACTATTCCATCAAGGTTGATGTCGTCGCTCATGGTTTATTTCCACTTATTCTCATTTAACGCTACCCGTCATCATGCAAAAAAGCGAGTGCACTATGACTCGAGCCTACGGAAATAGTCTCGAGCAGCGGTCATCACTTTGGGTGCCAAAATAATGGTGCTGACCATGGTGGGAAGCGCCATCAGGCCATAACTGCCCGAAATGAGATTGAAGACGACATCGACGCTGACGCTGGCGCCGAAGACAACAGCAGCGATAAAGAACCATCGGAAGTACGGCTGCCACTCGGCACCTGCCAGAAACCCGAAACACTTAGCACCGAAATACCAACCGGTGAACATCGTTGTAGTGCTGAGTATGAGCGCAACAAACCCGAGTGCTAGCAGCCCCACCGTCCCCATTTCGTTCTGTACTGCATTGGCGGTGAGCGTGATGCCCGACAGCTCCCCCGGATTCTGCCACTGGCCTGCAAGCAAAATGACAAGCGCCGTACAGGTACACACGAGCAAGGTATCGAAAATGGGTCCCAGGGTGGCCACCATTCCCTCNCGAATGGGCTCATTGGTCTTCGCCGCGCCATGCGCCATCACCTCGGTACCAACGCCCGCCTCGTTGGAAAAAACACCGCGACTGACACCAATGAGCATGATGCCCACAAATCCACCACCCACCGCCGTAGGATTAAACGCTTCAGATACGATCAGCCATAATAACGACGGCACCTCCTCGAGGTGAGTCAACACCACNTAGAGCGTCATCGTCACGTATACNATAACCATTGTCGGCAATGACCGAACGGCCACCATGGCAACGCGCGGCAGTCCCCCAAAAATAACGGTCCCCACCAATACGGCGAGGACGAGTCCTGTCGCCAGACCAGACCACGCCGGCGGTGCTCCATCAAAAACTGTCTGCCCAATCAGCGCTGTTAATTGATTGGCCTGAAACATCGGTAATGTGCCGATAAGGCCGGCAACTGAAAATAGAACAGCCAATGGATAAAAGCGCCGCGGCAAGGCCTCGCGGATGACATACATAGGACCGCCCTGCAAGTTACCCGCACTATCAAGACCACGGTACATAACGCCGAGCGAACAGGTAAAAAACTTTGTCGCGATGCCAATCACGGCGGACATCCACATCCAGAATACGGCGCCCGGCCCACCGGCAACAATCGCCAGCGCTACACCTGCGATATTGCCCAAGCCCATGGTATTGGAGAGCGCAGCAGCAAGCGCCTGAAAATGCGACAACTCACCCTCTTCATCGGGGGTGTCATAGCGCCCCGACATGACAGCGAAGGCGTGACCCAGATTTCGGTACGGTAAGGCCCTGGATACAACCAGAAAAAATGCACCGCCCCCCAGTAAAAGAGCCACCATCGGCAACCCCCATACCGCGTCCGCAAACGCGATCGACCACGCCTCTAATTGCTCAAATCTCATTATCTCTACTCTCACCAGCGGCCGAAGGGCACCAGAGCCGGGCCGCCGGCTCTGGTCTTCGAGCACGATACTACAAGTAGAAATCTGACACACAGTGCATCGGATGACCTACGCGTCGCGTTGGTTTTACTGACTATGCCGTCTTTTTCTTTGTGGCCCGAAGCAATCCCTGCCATTATTTCTGTCACATCGTAGCCCAACAAAACTAACAACAGAAAAACGAGGGACACCATGACCGAACGTCGCTTTGCAGGGAAAACAGCGCTCATCTCCGGGGGNGCATCGGGTATTGGACTGGCGACAGCAAAACGCTTGATTGCTGATGGAGCGACGGTCTGGATCTCGGATATCCANGACGAGCTTGGAGAGTCGGTAGCCGAAGAAATTGGCGCCACCTATGTCCATCTCGACGTGGTCAATGAAAGTGAATGGATCTCGGTGGTTGAGCTCATTGCAAGCCAAGGCCAAGGGCTTCACTTTGTGATGAACAACGCAGGCATTGCCGTCAATGGNAATCTCGAGACTGAGACCTCCGANGGCTTCATGCGGACCATCAACATCAACCTGCTCGGCGTATTCTTGGGATGCAAAGTCTGTGCGCCATTGATGGAGGTATCGGGCGGAGGCGCCATCGTTAATGTCTCATCGATCTATGGCATGGTCTCGTCGTCCAAGGTCATAGCTTACTCGGCATCAAAAGGTGGCGTGCGCACAATGACCAAAGCCATAGCGCTCGATCTTGCCGAGAGACAAACAGGCATTCGAGTTAATTCAATTCACCCGGGATTTGCGGAAACGCCACTGGTTGAAAATGCCATCGCCCAGCTTGAGCCCGAGGAAGGCGAACAGTTCTCAGCTCGACTCGCAGAGCGCGCGCTATTAGGTCTTGCAGACCCAGATCAAATTGCAGCAGCCACTGTGTTCCTATTTTCGGACGACAGTTCCTTCATGACAGGCTCTGAACTGGTTGTTGATGGTGGGTTTACTGCCGCTTANTACACGTCTTAGACATCGCGGTGCAACCGATGACATGGATTCACATCCAGTGACGCCACTTGAANTAGCCCAACAGCACAAGGCTCATGGCGACACATAAAACTATGAGTTGGTTAAACGCATCTGGATCATCGATCCCGGGAACACCGCCCACGTTGACCCCGAGTAAGCCGGTCAAAAACCCTAAGGGTAAGAAGACGACGGCAACGATGGTAAATACATAGGTCTTGCGATTCATTTCATCAGCTAGGCGAGCAGCCAGTTCTTCCTGCGCTAGCATCGCGCGGTCACGAATCTCATCGAGGTCTTCTATGTATCGAATGAGCCTGTCGGTGATGTCCCGAAGTCTGACTCTGAAATACTCATCGAGCCACGTCGGCGTTTCCGAGCTCAACCGGGTCAGCGCCTCTCGCTGAGGGGCCATATAGCGGCGAAGCGTTAAGGCTCGTTTCCTAATCGCGACAATCGTCTGGCGAGTGAATACCGGGTCGTCACTGTCGACTNCAGATTCTGCCTGCGTCAGATCGTCTTCGAGCTTGACCATGGTCTCAGCCATGTCATCGATAATATTTTCTATCCAGTCCACCAGGAGCTCAGGTATTGAGCTCGGTCCATCCCCAGCTGATAGCTGTGCAACGAGGCGCTCAGTCGATGGCAGCTGCCGTAATCGGGCGCTCATGATGCGCGTTCCATTTGTCCAAATTCGAACAGAGACCATGTCCTCAGCGCCATTGTCCGAGAGGCAGTTAACGCCTCGCAACGTAACAACGACGTTATCGCCTCGTCGCAAAACACGTGGGCGGGTCTCCTCGCTGGTAAGCGCTCCGACCGCAATCGCATTCAATCCCCCATCTTCCGACAGCCACTCAGCGACCGAAGGGTGCCCCGCATCGAAGTGAAGCCAAGTGCCCTCTATTGCATCTGGTGCGGCCATGAAGGAAGCCAAACCATCGTGGTTTAACTTGAGTGCGTGGATAAGACCGTCGTGAACGGTAGGCTGGCACTGGCTACTCACGGGCTATGGGCTCTTAGCATTAAACAGACAGAATAAAGTCACTCAAACTGGGTACATTGGCAACCCGTTTTAGCGCCCAACACCTACTCCACTCGAGGTGGTTGGCCAAATGTGCAGACAGTTTCCACACANAACCCCACATTCGGCCNGAGGCNCACTATGATGACGTCAACTCGGCAAAGGTACNTGCGATGAAACANCTGATATTCAGTCTTTTAATGATCTTCNCGGCCTCTAAGGCGGCCGCNGATTACTCACGAGACTATCTNGATACCGCCACCCTCCGGACAGTAGACGCGGGGGGGACATCGATTTCGTACCGAGTGTTCAATGAAGGCGATATGAATCCTAAGCTATTGCTCGTTATGGGCCTCGGCGGGGCAGGTTCAGCNTGGGGTGATGCCTTTATCCAGAATGTGGAGTCCCGCGGCTTNGANATCATTGTCATCGATAATCGTGACACNGGAGGNTCTGATCTCTTTACNGACTGGGGCACCCCCACCGTCTGGTGGCAAATACTCAAATATGAGTTGGGCTTCNNGGTTAGCGCCCCGTATACACTCGACGACATGGCCGGCGATAGNATTGCCGTGCTCGACGCCGAGGGNCACGNACANGTGCATGTTATGGGTGTNTCGATGGGCGGCATGATTGCGCANGTGCTTGCCGCAAACTTTCCNAACCGGATAAAAACGCTGACATCGGTGATGTCGACCACCTTTGCACCTCACCTTCCACCGCCCTCTTCGGCAGCTGAGGATAATCTCAGNGACNTGGCTGGTGGTGACGCGGAGANCTCACGTGAAGAGCTCATGCGTNCACGAGGGTTTCACCCCGAATCAATGGAGCGCCATTTAATGGCCATCTTCAAAACAGGTGATCGNACNGAAGAGGTACAGACAATCACAGCNCCCACCCTTGTGCTTCANGGCTCNGANGANCCNCTGATCCCNCCAGCNCACGGNGTNCACACAGCCGAGCAAATCNCTGGCGCTCAGTTTGTCTTGATCGATGGTATGGGGCACAACCTCCCCGAGCCTTATCACGATCAGATCGTGGGGCTGATGACAGACCATATTGTGGCTTATGATCAGTGATCAACGTAGATCTGAAAACCAAGGCGGTCATAGATGAATTCACGACATTCCCTCTCATCGGTAATCAGTGCAGCACTAGGCTCTACTAACTTGCTTAAAGCCACTGTGGTCTCGCTCGCACTGCTGCCAGCCATGAGCTTGGCTGATAACCAGCGAGCTGCGATCGACGCGCTGATTGACGGTCTTCACCAAGATGCCCATGAGGGTAATTTCCAAACCTACTTTGATCGTTACACGCCTGATGCTGTGTTTTTAGGCACGGACAAATCGGAACGCTGGACCATAGACCAGTTCAAGGTCTACGCCGAACCCGCATTTGAGGACGGTCATGGGTGGACGTATTCGGTCAAAGAGCGAAACTGGGAAGGTGAAGGCACTACCCGATGGTTTGATGAAGTTTTGCTCAACGAAAAGTTAGGCCATTGCCGAGGCACAGGTGTGGTCGAACTCATCGATGGCGAGTGGAAAATCGCCCACTATGCACTGACGATGCTGGTCCCCAACGACATTGCAGCTGAGGTAGGCGCGCAAACACAGCGCGCAGATGGGGTTTAAAAAAGTAAAGGATGCTTTCGAGCGCCGCTTCACGAAGCCGATGGGCATGACGTTGAGTTTATCGGCCGCATCATCGGTATGTCATTCGGGGCGTTCCGCCCTCTTTATTGGGAAACTACCCGGAGTACGAGGGTCCTCCGGGCTACTGCAGTATCCTTATTCGTCCGAGTCAGTGACTTCGCCGTCCTCGGTCCACTGGTTGTACCAGGCCATCATGTAGGCCATCGTGCGCATTGCGTTGGACGGCTTTGAGNTTGTGCCGTGATATTCCTCGTTAAAGCGCATCAGTTGCGCCGGGACTCCCTGCACCTTCANGGCCGCANNGTATTCCTCTGACTGCGCCATCGGGGTCCGCAGATCCTTCTCTCCCGTCATGACCAGTGTCGGGGTGGTCACATTGCCGACGTACATGATCGATGAATGCTTCAACCAGTCGGTCGGGTCTTCCCAAAAGGGCTTCTGGAAGAAGGACAGCGTGAAGAAGGGAATATCGGTGGTACCCATCATGCTCAGCCAGTTGACGACCGGACAACGGACAGCCGCCGCTGCGAAACGATCGGTATGGCCGATCATCCAGCTGGAAAGCACNCCNCCGCCGCTGCAGCCACCGACATACAGGCGCTTTTCGTCGACATAACCGGTCTCAAGTGCCGCGTCGACACCCGCCATCAGGTCGAGGTGATCGACGCTTGGATACGCGCGGCTGATCGCCTGTGAAAACGCCTCGCCGTANCCCGTGCTGCCGCGCGGGTTGGTGTAGAGAACGACGAATCCNTTNGCCGCNTAGATCTGATAGGTCAGATTAAAGCGGCCCTGATACATGGCAAACGGGCCACCATGAATCTCGAAAATCATCGGGTATTTCATCTCAGGATCGAAATTCGGCGGCCTGACAATCCAGCCATGTGCCATGCTTCCGTCTTCCGCCTCGAACCAGATTTCTTCCTGCTCACCGAGCGTCTTNCCCTCCAGCANATCGGCATTGACCGCTGTCAACCGGGTCGGTTCTCCGGACCGGGCCAGCGGNAAANGGTANATGTCGCCGGGCTCGCTGAAGNTGCTGATAAGGCCGACACCGACATTGCGAGCCTTGTCAGCCGACACCAGCGTTGCAACCTGCTGNCCNGAGGTTACCGGAGTGACCCNTCCGTTGAGATCGCTTCTGAAGACATTGACGTANCCGCGATCCTGGGCAGTNAAATAGANCTGTCGGTTGTTGTCGTCCCAGATCACGCCGTTAGCCGGNCGGTCGAAGTCTTCGGTCAGNTTGGTGGAGTTGCNGCCNTCGATGTCCATGACANAGAGNTGCGGCATTTCNTAGGTTTCNTTCGCTTCCGGGTAACCGGAATAGACNACGCGNCTGCCATCAGGCGANANGACNGGATCGGTCCAGTAGCCGATGCTGTCAGTCAANATCTCCCGTCCGCCNGTAGCGACATCGATGGCGTAGATATGGGACCGCCGATACATCAGATCATTNTTCGGATCATCGAGGCCGTCNAACAGGATTCGCTTGCTATCNGGCGTCCAGCTTAAGCCCGCNCCCGANAACAGTCCGTCGAACTGTGCACCAACGTGCCATTCNCCTGAAGTCAGCTGACGGGCCGTGCCGGAACTGGCCGGCACAACGAACAGGTGGGAATACCCCGGATCGCGGAAACCNACGCGATCCTGACGGTAGTGAATACGATCAAGGATGCGAGGTCCCTTGGTCCACTTCGCGCCTTCGGGTGGCGAGGGAATGGAGACATTCCACTTGTTCTTCGCCGGAACAATAGCGACGAATGCGATATGTTCGCCGTCGGGTGACCAGGTCGGCGACGCCGGCGTCACAGTGACGTTCGTTACCTGGGAGATCGCACCCTCATCATCCATCCATCGAACGAATATCTGGGGCTTGCCGTTCTTATCCGGACCCGTGAAGAGCAGTCGCGTACCATCTGGCGACCAGCGCGGATTCGAACCCTTCATCAAGAATCGTTCACGCTCGCCGTCGCTGTCCATGATCCATAACGACGACTCGAAGCGATCATTAATCTTGTCGATGTATCGGCGCGTGTAAACGATCTCTCGGCCGTCCGGCGAGATGCGCGCNTCNCTGACTCGCTCGGCTTCCAGCCAGTCGCCGACGGCAAGAAACTCAGATGCGTGGTCATCGGCATGGGCAATGCNANAAGTGAATACGCNGATGACAAANGCGAAAGCNCNTAAGCTCATTCAGACCCCCTANATTGTGCGATGAACCNTGANGTTTTNTAGCATGGTCTGACAATATTGCACAACACGCCNTTNCGANNGGNCACAANCAAGCCGGGTNAAGCCCNCTNAAAGGAGGCTTTCCAAATAACTCGACTCGGTTTCAGAGCTGATTAAAAAGTAGTATTGATAGAGAGTCGCACATTGATCGGNGCNCCGACNGANGCNTGGTGCGTNCTGTGTGCNTTCGGAAAATAAAGNTCGTCGGTCGCATTTTCNATATTGANCTGAATGCNNGTNGCNGGTGACNNNTCATAGCTCACCGCGGCGTCNACCCGCGTGTAGCTTGGCANTACNGCNGTATTGCTNTTGTNGATAAAGCTCTCACTCTGGTGCGTCAGACCCAGACCAATATCAAGTCNCTCAAATACAGCGAATTGATTCCAAATGGAGAACATGGAGTCCGGCAGTTCGCGCGGCGCAAGGCCAGTGGGACCCTGCCGATTCACCTGTTCACCATCAAGTGCGCTGTAGCCCGCTGATACTGTCCACACGTCATTGACTCGACCCTGG
>NZIH01000005.1 GCA_002691565.1 Halieaceae bacterium | reverse complement strand
CCGGCAGTAGCGGCCAGGGAGGCAATGCTTGGGCGAGGCGCTTCTTCTGGACCATTCAAAATGGCCTTCGCCACTTTCGCTTCCGATTTATTGAGGTCGCTCAGCTGTCGTTGAATGACTGCCAGAAGATTGGGCTCGGACGTCATCGTGCATTCCGTATTTTGTAAGAATATTACGAATAATGCCTCAGTTTTCGGAGAGAGGCACCGAAATTCTGTAATTTACTTGCTTATAGTTGTAATAAAACTAAAAAATTAGCCATTTATCCGTAAATTAATTGGANAATTAATGTAAATTTACTACATACTGTGNGTATCAAAGGGGNACGTTATGATTAACGTAGCAATTAATGGTTTTGGNCGAATAGGTAGAAATATTCTGCGNGCGCTGTACGAGCGCCCGGATGTCGCTTCCCGCCTTCGCGTTGTTGCCATTAACGATCTGGGAACCCCCGAAATAAACGCGCACCTTCTGCAATTCGATACAACGCATGGCCGATTCGGCGCCACTGTTTCTGTAGAAGACGGCGCACTCAATATTGATGGCGANCGCATTGCGGTGTTTGCAGAGCGTAATCCNGAAGANCTGCCATGGGGTGATCTNAANGTTGATGTGGTGTTTGAGTGCACGGGCATCTTTACCTCAAAAGACAAGGCCTCTGCTCATTTGCGCGCGGGCGCACGAAAGGTTCTGATCTCNGCGCCTTCGGGCGATGCTGACGCAACGGTTGTTTACGGTGTAAACCAAGATGTGCTCACGGATGAGGCAGTNATCGTGTCAAACGCATCGTGTACAACCAATTGTCTCGCGCCAATCGTCGCGCCGCTTCACAAGNCAGTGGGTGTAGAGAACGGTTTGATGACGACTGTGCACGCGTACACNAACGATCAGAATCTGAGTGATGTCTACCACTCGGATCTTTACAGGGCACGATCGGCGACGCACAGCATGATCCCCACCAAGACAGGGGCCGCAGCGGCNATTGGTCTTGTGCTTCCTGAATTGAAAGGTCGGTTGGATGGACTGGCGGTCCGAGTCCCTACNATCAATGTATCNCTCGTAGATTTAACCTTTACGGCCTCTCGCGAGACATCGGTTGAGGAGATTAACGAGATCCTCTCAGTGGCGGCCAAGGCGGACCCTTACGGTGTNTTAGCGTGCAATACACAGCCTTTGGTGTCCGCAGATTTCAATCACAACGCATATTCGAGCAACTTCGACGCAAATCACACACGTGTGAGCGGGCGTCTGGTTAAGGTGCTGTCGTGGTACGACAACGAGTGGGGNTTTTCNAACCGCATGTTGGATACCGGTTGCTTNATGGCAGNCGCATCGGTGGGNGNCAGTNACGCCGCCTAACAGTTTTTGAGTGTGAGTGTTTGGGGGCCTTAGTGCCCCCTTTTTTTTACCTACATCTCANGAGGCTGAGTTAACGCTNNNNCATCAAGCGACACAGCCTAGCCAGGGCCATAAGCAATCNGAATGGAATCGAGANAGTCGNAAGAGCTCCGAAATCGGATCCAGNNTTGTTCTAGGGTGCGAACCAGAGTGAGAACTGGTCGTGATGTGCGAAGTGGCTAATGGGGTGAATGTCGTCGTCGGCATGGGCCGTTGCTTTTTCAAACACCTCCAGCTTGCTGTTTCCAACCAGGTGAATCATTCCCAGTTCTGTATTTAGTAGGCGGCGCTTGGAGAGGCTGATACGTCGGTGGGGTGCCGTCACGGGTTGTGTCATCAGCACCGGATCGTCAGTACTTAGACCCTCGGGCAACTCGATTGAGCAGGGAAACAGTGATGCTGTGTGCGAATCAGCTCCCATGCCCAAGATGACCACATCGAATGTGTCCATTGCAGACAGGATTTCGGCGATACGCGCTACCTCTAGGTCAGCATCTTCCTTTCCTGCACCGTAATCTACCCAGTTAGCCGCCGCAGCTTTATCTTGTAGTAACAGGGATTTCACCATGGCTGAGTTACTGTCTGCGTGGGTTTCAGGCACCCATCGCTCGTCCGCCAGCAACACGGTGACTTTTGCCCATTCCAGGTCAGTCGATGACAGTATTTTGAATAAGCCCTGTGGCGTACTTCCCCCCGAGACAACGAGGCTGGCGACTCCGCGTTCCGCAATACCTTTTGTTAGCTGAGTTGCTATCGCGTCACTCAGTGCTGCATCGAGCTCACTGCGCCCACTGTACCGGTGTTGCCTAGACATGCCAGCTCCGGAAATCCTTCTCGATTAACACCTCAGCTTTGGCTGGGCCCCAGGAGCCTGCCTGGTAGGGCAGGGCGGGTACGTTTTGGTCCTGACAGGCAGCGATGAGCCCATCGCACCAGCGCCAGCTTTCCTCAATTTCCTCTCTTCCCACGAACAGGGATTGATCGCCCTGTATGGCATCGAGGAACAGTCGTTCATAGGCATCCGGGATGCGATCCAAATCACTGCCTTCCCGGAAATCAAGATCCAGCAAGTGTGACTGCAGCGACATCCGCTCCTTGAGACTCTGCTTTTTTGACACCATGCTGAGTTCGATACCTTCGTTGGGCTGCAAGCGGATAACCAATTTGTTTGGAATATTCGCGCCATCGCCGAAAATATTGTGCGGAAGACTTTTGTACTGAATGACGATCTCAGTGACTTTCTCCGGCAGCCGCTTACCGGTTCGCAAATAGAACGGAACGCCAGACCAGCGCCAGTTATCAATGTGGGCCTTAATGGCGATATAGGTCTCGGTATTACTCGAGTCCATTTCAGCCCCGTCCTCGTCGAGGTAACCGGGTACAGCTGTGCCACGAATCCAGCCATTGATGTACTGACCGCGAACCACTTTTTCGTTGACGGACTGCGAATCGATTCTGCGAAGCGCTCGTACGATTTTAACCTTCTCGTCTCGAATACTCTCAGCTTTCAACGAGTTGGGTGGCTCCATAGCGACCAGACACATGAGCTGCATTAGATGGTTCTGGACCATATCGCGCAACTGACCTACTTTGTCGTAATAGGACCAGCGACCCTCGATCCCCACCATTTCACCAACAGTGATTTGAACGTGATCAATGCAGGTATTGTCCCACTGACTGTTGATGAAGCTGTTAGCAAAACGCAGCACCAATAGATTTTGAACCGTCTCTTTACCGAGGTAATGATCGATTCTGTAGATCGATTTTTCGTCGAAATACTTGGCGAGCGTCTCGTTGACTTTTATTGATGATTCAAGATTTTCACCAATCGGCTTCTCGACGACGATGCGGCAGTCACCCGCAAGGCAATTCGTTGTGCTCAGATGCTCGCAGATGGGTGCGAACAAAGAAGGCGGCGTCGCAAAGTAGAAGAGGCTTGTACGGTCGTCGTTCAGCCATTCCCGCAGTTCACCGTACTGATCGGGCTCTGAAAAATTGACGGAAATATAGCTGAAGCGAGTGGTGAAACTCGCCCACTCGTCATCGCTTGGCGCATCCTCTCCCATGTAGGACGACATTTTATCCTTGAGAACGGGTAGAAAGTTTTCAAGCGACTGCTGTGTCCTNGCAACGGCTGCGATACGAAGGTCTTCATCCAGAAGATTGAGCCGCTCCAGCTGAAACAGAGCAGGAAACAGTTTTCGCGCCGAGAGATCGCCCGACGCACCAAAAATAATTAAATCAACAGCTGCCATTTAGTGGCTCCCCCGGCTATGCGCCTAATTGCGACGCTTCGCGTGCTATTTGTGTAATGTCTGCCCATTGCCCGTTTTGAATCGCGTCTGCTGGCGTCAACCATGAGCCACCCACCGCCCGAACATTGGATAGCGATAGGTAGCTCCCGGCATTGTCTAAATTGATACCGCCAGTTGGGACAAACTGCAGATCAGCGAATGGCCCTGCAAATGCCTTAATCGCAGCAGCACCACCTGAGGTGCTTGCTGGGAAAAACTTCAATACCTTAAAACCGGCTTCTTTTGCGGCCATGACTTCGGTCGCTGTCACTGCGCCAGGCAGGAAAGGGATGTTGGTCACACGTGCACGCTCGAACAGTGCATCGGATTGACCCGGTGACACAACGAAGCTGGCACCAGCATCAACCGCCGCGTCGAACTCACTGGCGTTACAAACGGTACCAACGCCCACATTAGCGCCTTTTACCTGATCTCTAATCAAGCTGATCGCCGCGAGACCGTGTTCGGTTCGCAGCGTGACTTCAAGATTCATAATGCCGCCGGCGACTAGCGCCTCAGCCAGAGGCACAGCGTGCTCCAATTTTTGGATTGCGATGACGGGAATCACGGGCGCGTTGTCTAAAAATGCGTAAGACACGGAATTCATTTACAGCTTATCTCCAAGGCAGAGGGCTGCACCGAGCAGTCCCGGGTCGTCATGTGTGATGACGAACGTGCCAATATTTGTGTTGTAGTCGGCAAACCGACCTTTGGCTAAAAAGCGTGCACGAAAGTCACTCTTGCGAAGCAAGTCGATGTATCGCGGAGCGATGCCCCCTGCAATAAAAACGCCACCCATGGCGCCTGTGGTCAATGCCAAATTACCAGCCGAGGAGCCCAGTACCGAAAAGAACATGGCCATTGCTTCAGAGGCTAACGGGGCGTCTTCTTGCGCTGCGGCGCCGATATCGCTCGGTGTTGAGAGTTCAGGCTGTACACCTCGAATTTCGGCCAGTGCTTGATAGATGTTCACGATACCTGCGCCACAAAGTAGACGCTCTATCGATACACGTCCGAACCGGGCACGCAGTCGCTTGAGTACTTCAAATTCCATGTCGGTGATGGGTGCGAAGTCCACGTGACCGCCCTCGCCTTGGATGACGAGAGGCGACCCTGCCTTGTCAAAGATCACCGAGGCAACGCCCGTCCCCGTTCCCGGGCCAATGGACACCATTGGGTGCCCCGCCTCAACAACACCGACGCCAATCTGCTCAACATCAGCAGGCGATAGTGCAGGCAGCGCGCGCGCCACGGCCGCAAAGTCGTTAATGATATCGATGGAAGAGTTTTTGAGGTAACGCCTCAGTAAGGCTCGATCAAAACGCCAGGGGCTGTTGGTAAAACTGATGGTGTCCAGGTGTGGTGGCGCGGCTACCGCCAAACAGGTCTTTTCGGGGCCCCCAGCAGGCAGTCCTAGCTCGTGCCAGTCGTCGATGAGNCGTGCCATGACTTCATCAAAGTTCTGAAAATCGGCAACACGATATTTGGCAAGCGGCAGGGGTCGTTCTTGCTCGGGGGTTACATAGGCAAAGCGCGCGTTGGTGCCGCCGATATCACCGACTAGGTAGTGGGGCTTACCTCCCANGCTCGCGTCTGACATACCTTCCCTCAGCTAAACAGCGACGACGCGCCTTCCTCGGCGCTACTGACGGCCAGTCGGTTGTTGCTAAACAANCCGCGACCGACGGTGCTCGGCACAGTGGGNGCCTGTGCNTCTGNCCTGTCGTTAAATACTGATTCANCGATCTGTGCCGACAAGTCACCTGTCGTAGCATCCAGCCGAATCACATCACCTGTCTGAAGTTTAGCAAGCGGCCCACCTTGCGATGCTTCAGGAACCAAGTGAATAGCTGCCGGAACTTTACCTGATGCGCCGCTCATTCGCCCATCGGTTACCAATGCAACCTTGTGACCTCTATCCTGCAGAACCCCCAGCATNGGTGTCAGCTTGTGCAGTTCAGGCATGCCATTNGCGGCTGGNCCCTGGAAACGCACAACCACCACACAATCTTTNTCGAGTTCGCCCGCCTCAAATAGAGGTTTCAGATCATCCTGATCATCAATCACGACAGCAGGTGCTTCGACAATGTGATGCTGTTTCTGAACAGCGGATGTCTTGATGACGCTGCGGCCTAGATTGCCCTCAAGTAGCTTGACGCCACCGTTCGCGGCAAACGGCGTTGCAGGGGTCGTAAGAATTTCAGGATCCAGACTCTCTTTGGCGGCTGGGCGCCACTCAATGCCATTATCTGCGAGCATTGGTTCCTGACAGAAGTCACCAAAGCCATTGCCAAAACAGGTCTTTGCATCGGGGTTCATGAGGCCTGCATCCAACAAGGCGGTGAACAGGGTTCCGGTACCACCCGCGGCATGGAAGTGATTCACATCCGCTGATCCATTGGGATANACGCGNGCAATCAGTGGCGTGACAGATGAAATCGCATCGAAGTCAGACCAGTTCATGCGATAGCCGGCGGCACGCGCAATCGCAATGAGGTGAATGCAGTGATTAGTAGAACCCCCTGACGCGAGCAACGCTACTAATGCATTGACCAGAGCGCGAGCATCAACCACTTCTGCCATGGGACGATAGTCTCGGCTTTGGGCGGTAATTCGTGTGATGTGCTCGGCGGCAAAGTCGGTCAGCGCATCACGAAGTGGCGTGCCGGGATTCACGAATGAACTTCCGGGAAGCTGCAGGCCCATAGCCTCGACCATGACCTGATTGCTATTCGCTGTGCCGTAGAAGGTGCAAGTGCCTGGCGAGTGGTAAGACTGGCTTTCAGCCTCCAGTAACTCATCGCGACCAATTTTGCCTTCGGCGAATAACTGCCGAATTCGCACTTTCTCTTTGTTGGACAACCCGGATGTCATCGGCCCCGCGGGGACCGTCATAACGGGAAGGTGACCAAATTGAAGTGCTCCAATGAGTAACCCCGGGATGATTTTGTCGCAGACACCTAGGAGGAGTGCCGCATCGAACATCTGGTGCGACAGTGAGACTGCAGTCGCTTGGGCAATGATGTCGCGACTGAACAGGCTTAACTCCATGCCCGACTGCCCCTGTGTTACCCCGTCGCACATGGCGGGGACACCACCTGCAATCTGTGCAGTGCTGCCCATTCGCCGGGCCGCCGCTTTGATTCGCTCAGGATAGTCTTTGTAGGGCTCATGGGCTGACAACATGTCGTTATGTGCCGTCACAATGCCAATGTTGGCCGCATCCATGAGCTTAATTACAGACTTGTCATCGGTGGAGCAGGCGGCCATACCGTGCGCAAGATTGCCGCAACTGAGCTGCTTGCGATCCGGTGCCCCCAAACGCATAGCATCGACGTCATTTAAGTAGTCGTCACGCAAGTCTTTGCTGCGCTCTTCGATCGCGCGGGTGACGCGCAAAATATCGGCGTGCATGGCCTGTAAAACCTAATGATTAAGANGGGTATATTATGTAATAAAAATACAAATATGGCGATATAAAACGGATTAAACCCCCATTTATGTAATTTTATTACGAATTATTTGCCCTTGAGAACGCGCGCTGGGCCAGCATAAAGGCACCTAGTATGCCGGAGTCCTCACCTAGCCTTGGGGGGGTAATCAGTTTGGCCATCGAATCTGCGCAAGCGAGTTCGGGTAGGTAGTCTCCGAGGAGTGCTAGGCACTCTGTGCGCATCCTCTCTAGGAGCATGGGCGTCTGCGAGACACCACCACCAACAATGATGACCTCGGGTCGATGATGAAGAATCAGGTTGACAGCGAGCTGGCCAAGATAAAACGCTTCCAGCGCGAGAGCAGGATGTTCGGTGCNCAGATCCGACAGGGAGGCTCCCCAGCGCGAATGAATCGCGGGTCCAGAGGCAAGTCCCTCCAGACAGTCGCCGTGAAAAGGGCAGACGCCCGGGAATGCNTGGTCAGTTGCNTGTTTTTTGACGCGAATGTGGCCAATTTCTGGATGCGAAAGTCCGTTAGCGATGGTGCGATTTTGAACTACGCCTACACCAATACCGGTACCCACCGTCACGTAAGCTANGTGGTTAATTGGACGATCGAGTTGCCACGCCGCCTCGGCAAGCGCGGCGCCGTTGACGTCTGACTCCGACACGACAGGGCAGTCAAATCTCCGTTGTAGGTGCGATCTAAGATTGAACCCTTCCCAAAGAGGTTTGGGTGTCGGTCCTATGCGCCCGTAATCTGAGCTCTCGACATCTACGTTAAGCGGGCCAAAGCTTGCAATACCAATCGCATCGACGGTGTCGCGGCCGATTTCGTCGAGAATGATGAGCTCAGTCGCGTTCGCCGTTTCGTCCGGGTAGGCGGTTTCTATTTGGTACCGCGTTGCGCTGTTCGGGTCTCGTCCTACCGAAACAAGGCATTTGGTACCGCCCGTCTCAATAGCTGCAAATAAAGGCTTGGCGCTCATTGCAGGGTATCTTTAGAGGTGAAGGAAAGGTCATGGGTGGGGTGGCGGGAAAATATGCCGGCCCCTGATAGAGCCGGCGTTTTCTTTTACTGAACCGCACAATATCGGTCCCTAAAGAGGTCCTAGAGGATGGTAAACATGACGGCATGAACCGACAGCACTGTCAGCGCGAGAGTACCAATCAAGAACAGTAAAAATCTAACGGTGATGGTATTGACGTACATTTGCCAGAAGCTATGAACAATCCGAGATATTGCGTAGGTCCANGCGGCGTAAAGCGAGTAGGTCGATGTGTCACCTGCCATCGCCAATATGATGACCGCTGCATAAAACACCGTGGGCTGCTCCATCAAATGCGTGTAGTTATGAGCGGTCCAGTTGGCACCCTGCGGCATCGATGCTTCACCATCAACGCCTCGCATACCGGGCGGTAGTTCTGACAGTTTCATGCCTGCACCCACGCGACGGGCAACGAGAATAAAGGTCATAAGCGTAGACCAGAGGGCAAGAAGNGCTGCGGCGCCCAAAATGGGATTTACTGTATCCATAATCGATCTCCAAAAAGTGTATCGGCAGTTATNAATGTTATAGCGATAGGTACGGCGTAGACCGTGTTGTCAGTGTCTAACACAACGGTGCTCACATGCTAGACTTCTGCACCGATATTTCGACTGAGAGTTAAGTCCATGGTTATCAAGCCTAAAGTTCGCGGATTTCTGTGTACCACCACACATCCTGTTGGGTGCGATGAGAATGTCCGTCGTCAGATTGAACATGTGAAATCGAAAGGTGATGTCAACGGTGGACCCAAGCGGGTACTCGTCCTTGGCGCATCGACAGGTTATGGACTGGCCTCCCGCATCACGGCGGCCTTTGGATCCGGTGCATCAACCATAGGCGTGTTTTTCGAAAAAGAAGGTAACGAGAAGAAGCCGGGAACCGCCGGCTGGTACAACTCGGCGGCGTTTCATCGTTATGCAGACGAAGCCGGCCTGTACGCTAAGAGCATCAATGGTGACGCCTTCTCGGCAGAGCTCAAAGATAACATTATCGATTTGATTAAACAGGATTTAGGGCAGATCGATCTGGTTGTCTACAGTCTTGCCGCACCGCGCCGCACTCACCCAGTTACAGGCGATGTCCACNTATCGACCTTGAAGCCCATCGGGTCAGCGGCCGTCCAAAAAGGCATCAACACTGACAAGGGAACCATTCAGGAGTTTCACCTCGAACCCGCCTCTCAAGAGGAAATCGGCAATACGGTTGCCGTCATGGGGGGCGAGGACTGGCAGATGTGGATTGAAGCGCTCGACGACGCCGGTGTTTTGGCCGATGGCGCAAAGACCACAGCCTATACCTACATCGGCGAGAAAATTACCTGGGACATCTACTGGCACGGCACCATTGGTGCGGCAAAGAAAGATCTTGATAAGCGGGTTGTTGCTATTCGCGACCGATTGGCGGCAAAAGGCGGCGATGCGCGCGTGTCCGTTCTCAAAGCAGTCGTTACCCAGGCTTCGGCGGCCATTCCCGCCATGCCGATCTATCTNGCTATTCTCTTTAAAGTCATGAAGGCGNGAGGCACTCACGAAGGCTGTATCGAGCAGATTGATCGCCTGTTCCGCGAAGCACTTTACGGGGATAAGTCGCTGGATGACGAAGGTCGCTGTCGCGTGGATGACCTTGAGCTNATNCCAGAGGTTCAGGCAGAAGTCGCTGGGCTGTGGGATCAGATAAACACTGACAACCTCGATGAGTTATCTGATTTTGCGGGTTACCGCCAAGAGTTTTTGCAGCTCTTTGGATTTGAAGTCGATGGTGTTGATTACGACGCTGATGTCGACCCCGCAGTTACCATTGCGCAGCTGGTGAGCTGACATGCAGGGCTACGATGAGGCAGTTCAGGTATCGCCACGTATTCGACGGTTGGTCGCACCAAACCCCAGCGTGATGACTGGTCCCGGGACTAATACCTACCTTATTGGCACAGACAACGTNGCGGTGATTGATCCCGGTCCAGCGATTGACGAGCATATTGAACACATCATGCGTGNNGGNGANGGNCGGATAAGNCANATNTTNTGNACNCANACNCACCCNGANCANTCNCCNGCNGCNGCGCANTTNGCGCGNNAGTTGAATGTNCCNATGATTGGCGCNGTGACNGCGGANGATCANCATCAGGATTTGACCTTNAAGCCCGATGTTCACCTCACACAGGATGCTGTCTTTACCGGTAACGACTGGACAGTGCGTGCCATACATACCCCGGGCCACGTGGATAATCATTTCTGCTTTCTATTGGAAGAAGAGGGGATGGTGTTTGCGGGCGATCACATCATGAACGGATCAACCGTGGTTATCGTGCCTCCGGGTGGCAACATGAAAGCGTATATCGAATCATTGCAACGTCTGTTGAATTACAACGTGACCGCCATTGCACCAGGTCATGGNGANGTCATNCNCGGTTGTCGCGATGAGGTTGAAAAGCTCGTGCGNCATCGACTGATGCGTGAGGCTAAGGTCGTCGCCAATCTCGAANGGGGCGGTCCCGTATCTATCGAAACACTGGTGGTATCCGTATACGATGACGTCCCCGAAGCGATGCANCGATGGGCGCAGCTGTCATTNCTTGCTCATCTGCTTAAACTAGAAGTTGAAGGCCGAGCGCAACAAGACGCCGGCATTTGGTCACTCGCGGCATAGACCNCAAATATACTAACGATAACAGCCAGATAGAGAGGTAGATCATGCAAGGCTTGATGATGGATTTCCCACTGACGATTACGTCGATTATGGAACATGCTGAGCGTGTTCATGGCGCACAGGAGATCGTCTCCGTCACGCGGGATAACCCGCGCCATCGCTATACGTACTCGGATTCTTTCGCTCGCGTTCGCCAACTGGCGAATGCAATGAATGGGTGGGGGCTGGACCAAAGCGATCGCATTGCCACCCTCGCGTGGAACGACTACCGGCACTTTGAAACCTATTACGCATCCGCCTGTTCGGGATACGTGTGTCACACCATTAACCCGCGCCTATTCCCTGAGCAAATCGTTTACATCATTAACCACGCAGAAGACCAGTACGTTTTCCTGGACCCGGATTTCTGGCCGCTGATCGAGCAGGTTGCGCCGCAGTGTCCGGGTGTCAAAGGCTGGGTTGTCATGACTACGCCTGAGCATATGCCTGAGACTAGCGTCGCCAATGTTCATTGCTACGAACAACTGCTAGAAGGGCAGGCTGATACCTACACATGGCCGGCAATTGATGAGAACGATGCCTGTGCCCTGTGTTATACGTCAGGCACGACCGGTAACCCCAAGGGCGTTCTGTACAGCCACCGTTCAACGGTGCTGCACACCTACGCAACAATGATGCCTGATTCGATGAACATCTCCTCGGCCGATGTCGTGCTTCCTATCGTTCCCATGTTCCATGTCAACGCCTGGGGCAACCCTTATGCCTGCCCTGTCGCGGGTGCCAAGATGGTGATGCCGGGTAACAAAATGGGCGACGGGCCCACGTTGGCCACGTTAATTAACGAAGAAGGGGTCACCATGTCGGCGGGTGTTCCTACTGTATGGTTGAACCTTCTGGCGCATCTGCGCTCAAGCGGTGAGCGAGTAGAGACGCTTCAGCGAGTGGTCGTGGGCGGCTCCGCTTGCCCATTGTCGGTTATGGAAGAATTCGATACCTACGGCGTTGATACTCGCCATGCCTGGGGCATGACCGAGATGAGTCCTCTAGGCACCTCGAATTCATCCGGTGCTCGTCGTCATCAATACGATGCTGATTCTTTCGCCGCCATGCGGACCAATGTGGGCCAGCCGATCTTTGGGGTTGAGGTGAAGATCACCGACGATGACAACAACGAGCTTCCCTGGGACGGTGTTGCCTTTGGCGCACTCAAAGTTCGTGGTCCATGGATCTGTTCCAGCTACTTCAAACTTGAAGGTAGCTCAGCGCATGCTGAAGAAGGTTGGTTCGAGACCGGCGATGTTGCCACCATCGATGCGCGAGGTAATGTGTCTATCACCGACCGTACCAAGGACGTTATTAAGTCGGGCGGTGAATGGATTTCATCGATCGAGGTGGAGAACTGTGCCACAGGTCATCCCATGGTGGCTGAAGCAGCTGTTATTGGTCGCATTCATCCAAAGTGGGGTGAGCGGCCTCTTCTGGTTGTGGTTAAGAATGGGCAGGGGGATGTGACCCCAGATGAGCTTAAGACCTTCCTCGATGGAAAAATCGCGAAATGGTGGATTCCTGATGATGTGCAGTACATCGAGGA
>NZIH01000047.1 GCA_002691565.1 Halieaceae bacterium | reverse complement strand
AAGCCATCAGAGTGCATCGGTCTCTGACGGACTTGTTATCGATCTCGAGCAGGGAACCGCGGAACTAGTGGGTCAAGTGACATCAACATATCAACGGGGCCAACAAACGCCATGATGGAGCCTCAGCGCAATTCCGTTCTCTTGTTGCTACTGGGGCTGCTAGGCTCCTCGACCGTGCTGGCGGCGGATACCAATCACCCCATCGAGATAACCGCCGACACTGCAATGCGCGAGGAACCATCGGGTAAAACGACTTATCGCGGTGACGTTGTGCTTACTCAGGGTAGTCTGGAGATTCGCGCAGACAGCCTGGTATTTAGCTTTGATAGCGATAACACGACCCTGATTACCGCCAAAGGCAACCCGGCGACACTGAAGCAACGACCCGAGAATGCCGACGCACCCGTGGATGCCAGTGCTGCAACCATTGAATATCACGAGAAAAGCGAACGAGTGCGGCTTGTTGGGAACGCTAAAATCCTTCAGGACGGTGCAGTCATCGAGGGCAATACGATCGAGTATTTGGTGGGCACGCAGCGAGTGATAGCCGCCGGTTCTCCGGAAACAGGTGCGCCACAACGCGTCAAGGTCACTATTCCCCCCAACTCATTGCGCGACGGTAAGTAAGATGACCGAGGTGCTATCTGCGACAGGCTTAGCGAAGGCTTATAAGGGTCGTCGTGTGGTCGATGGCATGTCGATGTCGGTCAATGCTGGTGAGATCGTCGGCCTGTTGGGGCCTAACGGTGCGGGAAAAACAACCTGTTTCTACCTAATGGTTGGGCTCGTTACTAGTGACGAGGGTGCCATCACATTGTCCGGGGAGGACGTCACCCACCTACCTATCCATCTTCGGGCTCGCCGGGGCTTGGGCTATCTACCGCAAGAAGCATCCATATTTAGAAGGATGTCTGTCGAGGATAACATCCTGGCGATATTAGAAACACGCGACGACTTGTCACTGAAAGATCAGCGAGTTCAGTGTGACGAGCTTCTGCGAGAGTTTCACATCACGCACATTAAGGATTCGCTAGGGCAAAGCTTATCGGGTGGTGAGCGTCGGCGTGTAGAGATCGCCCGTGCCTTGGCAACCGAGCCTAGCGTGATCCTATTGGACGAGCCTTTTGCCGGCGTTGATCCCATCTCTATATCCGATATCAAGAGCATCATTACACATCTCAAGGATAGAGGAATTGGCGTTTTAATCACCGATCACAACGTCAGAGAAACCCTCGATATCTGCGAACGTGCGTACATCGTGAGCGAGGGAAAGGTGATAGCCGATGGAGATGCACAGAGCATTCTGGACAACGCTAAAGTGCGAAAAGTGTATCTCGGACAGGATTTCCGCCTCTAATACCAAGGTTAGAATTGGCGCATGCAAAACCTTTGCCAACTCGTTTGCCTTCTCCGATTTGAAAGCGCTACACTGTTTTTCCAATAGCGGTATTTGAGATCTATGAAGCAAGCGCTGCAGTTAAAGCTTGGCCAACAACTCACGCTGACACCCCAGCTTCAGCAGGCTATCAAGCTCCTCCAACTCAGCACCTTAGATCTTCAACAAACCATTTCTGAAACACTGGAAAGTAATCCGCTATTGGATGAGGAAGAGTTAGTTAGCGAGCCCATCGATGATGGCGTAAGAGAGAGCGTCGACTTTTCTGATAGTGTCAGCGAAGAGATTCCAGGAACTGAACTACAGGTTGATGCGGCGTGGGAAGATGTCATGCCCTCGGCTGCACCCCCTTCATCTGGTGCGAGCGCGGGCTCTGACGATCTTGCCTTTGCCGAACGTGATTCAGTGCCTGAAACGCTTCAGTCTCATCTACTCTGGCAACTGAACCTTACCCGCTTCTCTGAGACCGACCATGCTATAGCCTTAGCCTTTATCGATGCCGTCGACAGTGAGGGGAGACTGACCCAATCACCGGAGCAGATTCATGCGGGTCTGGCGCTTGACGACGTGGAGCTTGACGAAGTGATGGCGGTCTTACATCGGCTTCAGCACTTCGAGCCCACCGGGGTATTTGCCACAGACCTGCGGGAGTGTCTCTTGATTCAACTTCGGCAGATGTCCGCCGAAACGCCACATCGAGATACAGCGGGCTTGTTGGTTCTGCGCCACATTGAACAAATCCCGGTTGCGGATCCCAAGACCCTAGCGCGCCGGATGCGAACCACACCCGACGATATTTTGGGTGCTCTGACGCTGATCCGAACACTCAACCCGACACCCGGATCAACCGTTGCAACGGAGGCCACCGAATACATCGTTCCCGACGTGTTTGTAAAACGAATCGAGGGCAAATGGCGCGTCGAGCTGAATCCCGATATCGCGCCCAAATTACGAATTAATGATCACTATGCAGATCTGTTGAGTGCCGGATCGACAAGCGATCGAGATTACGCGCGAACCAGCATGCAAGAAGCGAAGTGGTTTATTAAAAGCCTGATGAGTCGCAACGAGACACTGCTCAAAGTGGCATCGTCCATTGTTCAGCATCAGCGTGCGTTTTTGGATCATGGTGAAGAGGCGATGCGCCCCCTGATTCTTGCTGATATTGCAGGTGAAGTTGACCTGCATGAATCTACCGTCTCGCGCGCAACAACGCGTAAGTACATGCACACGCCACGTGGTATCTATGAGTTGAAGTACTTCTTCTCAAGCCACGTGGCCACCACGGAGGGAGGTGAGTGCTCATCGACAGCTATTAAGGCGTTAATTAAACGCATTGTGGCTGCAGAAAACCCTCAAAAACCATGGAGTGACGCGAAACTCTGCAACTTATTGGCAGACGAAGGCGTCGTCGTCGCTCGACGTACGGTTGCTAAGTACCGAGAGCAAATGAACATAGGACCATCTAACGAGAGAAAGCGGTTTATCTGATTATTGAAACGACAGGAGATTAGGCCATGCGATTGACTATCAGTGGACATCACGTAGAAGTAACCGAGGGATTAAGGGAGCACATCTCCAAAAAACTAAGACGAGTGCAACGGCACTGCGACACGATCGACCACATAGAATTTGTTTTGGTTGTCGAGCGGGCTAAGCACAAAGCGGAAGCAAATCTTCACCTAGCCGGAGCCGACTTCTTCGCCTCCGAGACACTATCCGACATGTATCCGGCTATCGACTCGGTCATCGATAAACTAGACCGGCAAGTCACCGATCACAAACGTAAACAACGAACTCACTAAAACATTCATCGGATCAAGCGATATTTGCTTGGTCGGTATATAACCAAAAAGTCGTCTTTTGCCGGCCTTTTTAATTTCATCGGGCTGGCTTTAACATGCAATGCTCGCCTACCTCCGGTAAGCGCGAGCAAGAGAGCAAGACCATGCGAATTCTCATTGTCAGTGGCACCTCCGGGTCGGGTAAAAGTTCAGCCCTAAACCAGCTGGAAGACCTTGGCTATTACTGTGTCGACAACCTGCCATTCGCGCTCGTCAGCTTTCTCATAGAACACTTCTCACAGCAGTCATCAGCGAACCATGCAGGCTTAGCCATCTGCATTGATATCAGGACCGAGTACACGGGCGTTACCGACTTTCGGGACTATTTAAGAACGCTTCGCGAGGGCTTGGAACTGCAGCTCATCTTTTTTGATGCGACATCGCAGGCATTGAGCAAACGATTTAACGAGACTCGGCGGCGACATCCGCTCAGTAAAGACGGTCTGTCGCTTAGCGATGCCATTGCTGCCGAGAGGGAGCTGTTAGAGCCACTGGCTTCCGCGGCTGATCTCATTATTGACACGAGTGAAATGTCGCCGTATCAGCAGCGAGAGGTGGTGAGCGAGCGTGTCGGAGCGGCCAGCTCCCAAACGCTATCAATCCAGGTCCAGTCATTTGGATTCAAAAAAGGCGCACCCGTGGACGCCGACATCGTCCTCGACATGCGGATGTTAGCGAACCCGCACTGGGAACCCGAATTGCGGGACTCTACAGGACAAGCACCCGCGGTCATCGACTTTCTTGAAAACCACAAGCAAACACATGAGGTTGCGAGCGATCTTATCGAGATGCTACTTCGCTGGGTCCCGATGTATAAGGCAAGCCAACGAGCCTATTTAAGCATTGCTATCGGTTGCACAGGTGGCAAACACCGCTCTGTCTACATGACAGAGCGGGTCGGAAAGGCCCTCGCCGAGCAATACTCGGGCGTGACGGTGCTTCATAGAGATATGCCCTTATCGTAGGGTGGTTTGACGTGGTATTTGTTCGCACGGTCAAAACCCGCAAGCGGTGTTACGCTTCACGCGCAATTGAGAGGGATACATCATGGTTGATATGAGCGCACAAGCAAGCATTGCAGTGACTCGCGTCACTGATGCGTTGCGCTCAGGCACCCCCTCCGACGTCGCCTCGCTATTGGCAGATATGTCGCCCGGTGACATCGCGCACCTGATTAATTCATCGCCTCCGACAACCCGAGACGAATTATGGACCCTTCTCGATCATGAGCAGGAAGCCGATGTTCTCAACGAATTGCCCGATGACATTCGAAATCACTTCCTCGCCGAGCTGCGGCCTGAGGCCGTTGCCGAACTCATTGCTCAACTGGACGATGATGACGTCGCTGACATTCTTCATGAGCTGCCTCAAGCCGATACCGATAAGATTCTTGATTCGCTGACGACGGATGATCGCGAGCGATTCGAGACGGTGCTCAGTTATCCAGACGATGTCGCTGGCGGTTTGATGAGCACGGACACACTCACGATCAGAGCCGATCTGACCATGGACGTGGTGCTCCGTTACCTGCGGCGTCACACGCGATTGCCCGAAAATACAGACAGCCTGATCGTGGTTAACCGCGATGACAGGTACGTCGGGCTGCTACCCGTCAGAACACTGCTCGTGTCAGACCCTAGTACCTCAGTTCGAGAGATGATGAAGACCGAGCGCGAGCCTCTCGATGCGATGACGTCTGCCGACGAGGTAGCTCGACGGTTTGAGCGAAATGACTGGATTTCAGCACCCGTCGTCGACCCGGATGGGAAATTGATTGGAAGGATCACCATTGATGATGTCGTTGACGTCATCCGAGAGCAAGCCGATCACAGCCTCGCTGTGATGGCGGGCCTGGGTGACGGAGACGCATTCACTCCTGTTCTTAGCACAGCGCCCCAGCGTGCGGTTTGGCTGGCCATCAATCTTGCGACCGCCATTCTCGCGGCATCAGTCATTGGCGTTTTCCAGGACACCATCGAGAAAGTCGTGGCACTTGCAGTGCTGATGCCCATTGTCGCATCTATGGGTGGTATCGCAGGCACACAAAGCCTGACCGTTCTTATTCGCGCGATGGCGATGGGTCAGATTAATGATCGAACAGAAATGTGGTTGGTGCGACGAGAAATCCTTGTCTCAATCATAAACGGCCTGTTATGGGCAGCGGTCATCGCAGTGATCGCATCGTATTGGTTTGGCGATATAACCCTCGGGATTATCATTGCGGTTGCCATTGTCATTAACCTCATCACTGCCGGTATCGCGGGTGCGTCGCTCCCACTAATCCTCGACCGATTAGACATAGACCCTGCGCTCGCCGGCGGTGTGGTCCTCACCACAATCACTGATGTTGTTGGGTTCTTGGCATTTCTCGGTCTGGCAGCCTACTTTTACGGTTAAACAAGCATGTCTGACGATTTTCTTTATGACGATGATGACAACTTTGTCGAGAGCAAAAGCGCGCGTAAACGTCAAATGCATGCTCTTCAAAATCTGGGGGAGCAGCTAGTCGAGCTCTCGGCATCGCAGCTGCAGAAGCTCAACCTTGATAACGAGGCATTGATCGAGGCAGTGCAACTCGCACAGCGAATCTCGCACCACAGTGGTAAGCGTCGCCAGATGCAGTTCATCGGTAAGCTCATGCGCAGCGCAGATGCGGAGCAAATAGCGGACGCACTTGACGCCTTTCATGAAACATCTCGGAAGGCCAAGGCACAGGAGCGAATAATTGAGGGCGCGCGCGATGCGCTCATAGTCAGAGGCGACGACGCCTTAGCGGAAGTCCTCGCAATTTGGCCTCACGGTGACCGACAACTTATCAGGCAACTGACTCGCAGTGCACAGGATGAGCAACGCGGGGGTCATGCACCCGCTTCTGCAAGGAAGCTGTTCCGCTATTTACGCTCCTTGTCCGATACATCGACCGAAGTCTGACCTTCAGTCGCACTCGAATCTCTGTTTGTTGACAATTTGGCGTCAAACACACGGACAAATTTCACTTCAGGCGAGCTTACAGGCCCAGTCACTGAGTAAACTCCGCTGGACAGGCTTTTCATTTGATCCTCAAATACCTTGCTCGCCAGATAAGCGCCTGCAGCAATCGGCAAGCCGCCAGCCAAGGCGGCGACCCATGGAATGTTATCGACCAAGGGCAACGTTACGACGAGCTCAGCGTCAATGCTTTCCGTATCCATGTCATAAGCACCGCCTAAGGTCAGTTTTCCCCCACCGTTTCGAATGGCAAACTCGTTGATGTCGACGTCACCCTGGCGGAGCGAAAAATCACCACTTGCCCGGTCAAATGTCAGCCCCGGATCGAACAACTGATTTACATTGGCTCGCTGAACAAGACCCGCCAAATTAAACACCCCAATGAAGCGAAGGGGGTCTGTGGCCTGCGACGGCACAGGCAGGAACGAACCCGATGTCAGTTGAAGTTCAAGGTCCCCAGTGACTTGGTTCGCTTGAAAATCGGTTGGCGCTCCAGGCCACTCAAGCTTACCCACAACTCTACCGGACGAGAAATCAACGACCGACTTTGCATCAAGGAGTGTCAACGCCTCGCCAGCATTGGGCAGTGTCAAATCAAGCGAGGCGCCCGTGGTCGACCCGTCGCCTCTTCGCCAGCTAAATCGACTTTCCGGCCCGAAGGTCACGCCATCCAGACTCCCATCAAATTGGGCCAAATCAACACTCGATTCCGAGACCGAGGCGTCGAAGGAGAGCGAACCTAGGTCTTGCCCTTTGAAAATCAGGGAATCAACAGCAATCTGCATCGCCGGCCATGAAGCCGCAGCTGGGTTGTCCGATTCGATATCCAGCGCCGCGGCATTGAGAGTTGGCAGTGAGTCGATGGAGAGCGAGTCAATCTGGATATTCAACTGCGCTTCAGGGCCATCGAAGTCAATTTGTGCCTTTATAAAATCGCCGACAAGGCCCAATGATGTCAGTCCTCCCTCGTACTGCCCCGTTGAGGAAAACGTGCCGAAATCTGTCTCGCCCAACGCGAGCCTGTCCACGGAAAAATCACGCCAAACGATCGCAGGGAGACCCAGATTGTCGCCACTGCTGAAGCGGGTCTGTGTGTCTGCCCAAGCGCTGATATCGAGCTCTTCAACACGGCCTGAAATAACGGCTGTACCTGCGTCGACATCGTTTAGTTTGTACTCCCGACTCACCTCCCCGATCAAGGCCAATGCGCGCCACGCGCTTTCAGCGTCTTTCTCAATCGAGAGAGACAGATTGTTTGAATAAGCAGCATCAATGGACACTGCATCTGAAATTTTAAGATCGATATTCAGTAATTCGCTCTGTTCAGGCACTTTACTGAATGGGGCGGGAAGACCGATGGCCAACCCATCGAGGTTAGAGGTAATGTTGAGCGCCACGCCCACTCCGGCCTGAAACACGATATCGAAGGCTGAACTGCCGTCGAGCAAACCGTCGGGAACCGTAACACCCAACAGCCTATTGACATTGGCATTCCCCAGGCGCACGGAAGTGGCAATAGAGAAGCCTTTTTGAGACAGCCCCAAATCGGTCGAATCGAGGTTCAGGTCAAGGAGGATGTCTTGATTTTCAAAGCGCGCTGCTAGCGAACCATCAGCAATACCTCGCGGGTACTCATACACAAAGTCACCGTTAACCCGCTCAAGCGTTATGGCAGGAGCGGCAACGGATACGGTGGCTTCGCTGACTTCAACTCTCGTGGCGATGGTAGGGATTTTCGCTGCACCCTTAATGGGTATCGAGAGATCGAAATAACCGCGAACTCGACCATCGACCGTGAGATCTCGTAACTTCCCAACCACTCGCTCAGGAACGTAAGGAATACCAGCAACCTGCTCAACTGCCACGGGTAATGTGCCATCGATCGTAGCCTGCGCGGTCAGCATGCGACGGGTGTCGCGTTTACCTACTTGGACAAGCCCCTCGCTGATATCCAGACCACCTATCAGTGCCGCATCCACATCGAATGTCACCAACCCGTTATCAATCCCAACATGGCCGATGAGCGACTCTGCGAGAGGGAGTCTCGGCATCATGGTAACGGCATCAAGGTCAGCTAGGGCTGACAGCTGAATGGATCTGAGCGGAAAATCGACCTTACGGACTCCACCCCTCAGGATAAACCCGATCTGAGTTGCCTCACCCGTGCCAAGCGATGTTTGCATCCATCGATAGGCATCAGGGTCGATGGTCATTGGTGTGAAGGCCAGTGCTCGCGATGCGGGAGCTCGACCAGAGCCAAGGACCACGTTGAGCGTTGGCGAACGACCGGATGCCTGTGAAAACGGAATCTCACCCGCCAGCAAGGCCATCGCCTCAAAATCGTCTGCTCGAGCTGCGGCGCGTCCATTTCTGATCACAATCTGATCATCGGTGAGATCAAAATCGATAACGGCATTCACATTCCCCAGTTGCATGGGGTCAGGGAATTGCGTGGGAATCCCCAGCGTTAAGTCGCTGCTATTGACCTGTAGTTGACCGGNATTGCCGGATAGANTCAGCGAGCCTGAAAGTCCGCTGACCCCCGGAAAAGGCGTGTCTTCCTTCACGAAAATATCATCAAAATCTACCGCTACGCGCTGAATAGANTCACCAGAGAGAGAACCACCAAGACTTAAGGCATTAATGGTCCCTGAGATCGACGCTGCCGCCAAAGGTTCCCTNACAGAGTCTGGAATCAGGCCAGCCTCCATTAGGAGCTGCGCGCTTGAGGCCAAATCCAGGTNATTAACCAAAAGTTCCCAGTCAGTGGTCGTCAAACCCACGTTTATATCAGTGAACTGCACNGGTCCTTGTTCAAGTGTCACCGCTGCCTGAGCGANGTTGACCCAGGACTCGTTGCTGTNCAGCATTGCCGAACCGTTNACTGAGAAAGCAATACTGGGAAGTCGTGCATCCGACGCAGGGAACCGCGCGTCGCCCGTCACTTCAAAAACAGTGCTTGCCTGTCCCGCTGTCGCGTCGGTCCAAAAAAGAAGATCGCNAGTTCCCGACACATCTGCGCCGAAAAACTCCGATATCAGTCCCATGTCATCGGATGACACACGCCCGCGCAGCGATCCGGNAAATCGAGACAACTCCAGAGGATTGCCTACCCCTGAACCAACGATACTGACCGTTAATCCACCATCGCCTGTCGCCAATAACTGGAGTTTTCGATTGCTGCCCTCTCGCCTTAAGTCAAGATCGACCACAAGCTCCAGAGCTCGCTCGGTGTCAGACAGCTCCCGGACCAGAGATACCCGCATATTTTCGAGCGCCAAACGCTCAATCTCAGTCGCAAATACGCTCGGGTCGATGGGTACAACAATACCGGTAGCTTCGTTGGTTAATCTCGCGGGGATAGCCACATCACTCGCGCGCATCTCGGCGAGAATCAACTGACGCTGTAACAGCGAACGCCAAGGATTGAGCGTGACCTGAAGACGCCCCGCACGAAACACACTCGCCGAGGTTGTCTTGTTCCGAATATTCACGCCCTCAAGCGCTAGCTTCGGTCGAAAGCCTTCCATCTCGGCTGTGATCTCGGCGACCTGCGCATCNAAACCAGTGCGAGCCTCAATCTCGGCAACCAATGACGTATTTACAGCAGACAGGAGCGGAACGAGCGCAGTGGCAAGACTGACAACAATGGCAACCAGGACAATAAGCCCAATCGAGGTGCGCCACAAAAAGCTCCCTAATGCGCGGTATGCGAGCTCAAACATGCGGATCACCGAGCCTCGTCGCAATGCCAGCGGCCTCAAGCATGTACCGGGTCTCACTCAGCGGCAAACCCACAACCCCGCTATAGCTTCCTTCCAGCCGCCGAACAAAGCTTCCGGCTAAGCCCTGGATGCCATAAGCGCCCGCTTTNTCCCACGGTTCATCCGTGGCCAAATATTGCGCAATCAGCCCGGATGAAAGCTCCGCAAACTCCACACGAGTATGTACTAGCTCAGTTGTTACCCTCACATCTGACATGAGTGTCACCGATGTCATCACGTCATGCGTTAGACCACTTAATGAGCGCAACATTCCCTCGGCATCAGCAAAAGAANCGGGTTTTTGCATCACACGACCCTTGCATACCACTGTTGTATCCGCCCCAAGTACCACCGTGCCTGGAATCCAGACCTTGGTCGCTTTCTCAGCAGACATTCGGCAGACATAGTCTGATGGCTGCTCGTTGGAGAGGGGTGCCTCATCAATATCTGCAGCCNGACATTCGAAATCCGCGACGAGCATCCNAAGAAGCTCCCGCCGTCTTGGGCTCGCGCTAGCCAGAAGAAGCNTCAAAACAATTGCCCAATTCGGAATCGCGCCGTGTCAACAACCGTGTTGAACGGCCGCCAAAGTAAGGCTGATATAAGAACGGCGATCAGATAACTAAACCCGTCAGATGGNACTCCCACTGACGCCAANACCACGCGCTGTAGCGCCAACGAAATACCTAGCAATAAAAATATAACCGCCGTTTGCGATATCCAGTCGAGCTGTCGAATGGTGTAAATGTTGCTCAGCAATACGTAGGCCACAACCGATAGCCCAATGGATGCCGCTCCAACATGTGAGCCTTCGATCAAACTAATCAACACNCCTACGGTAAAAGCAAAGATAATGCCGACGCGCGCGGGTGACGACAAAACCCAGTAACACACACAGATTTCAAGCAATCGCGGCATGAGTATACGAACATCGATGGCATTAGCCGCCTGGAATAATAGACCCGCCAGAATGACAGACGTTAGTAGTGAAAAACCGATATGACTCTGATCCCGCACGGCGTGGCCCTAATAGTCTAAGGCGCGTCGGCCGATGTGAGAATNAGCACGTGACTCTCAACATCCAGAGCAGCAGCGGTTTGAAGGGTCACCGACAAGTAGGCCGCGTCCCCGGAGGTAGTTGTCTCGCGCGTCATGCCAACCGGATAACCAGCGGGAAACCGCTCGCCGANTCCGGATGTGACCCATAGATCACCTGAACCCACGTCAGACGTGCTCGCAAGATTACGAATCACAAGTTGATCCAAGCGTCCCACACCCTCTGCTATGGCTCGCTGCCCCGTTCTGTTGTTTAAGACCGGTATCGCGTGTTGCACATCAGTGACCAATAAGGCTCGACTTGCCGTTTGTCCGACCTGCACTATCTGACCCATAACGCCNTCGGCGTTTAAAACAGGATAACCAACATCGACGCCATCACCGCTCCCGCGGTCAAGTGTGAGTAAATGGCGATTCACATCCGGCGATACAGAAACAATTCGAGCGACCGTCATGGTGGCATCCTCTGCAACCGGGGAATTCAGCAAAGCCCGGTACCGCATGTTCTCGGCTCTAAGTGCCTCCATACGCTGTGCACGCGCGCTCAATATCAAATTTCTGTCTTCCAGCGCCTGAATCCGCTCGCGCATTGACGCGCGACTTTCCAGGTACTCGGATACCGCCTGAACAAACCGCTTGGGCATACCAATGGTGTAAAAGGAAACCTCAGACAGATCTGCACCGNCACCGTCAACCTGCCCCATGACCGGAGTATCTCGAAGAAAGGCAATCAGACCCCAGGCAACCGCAACTACCACAAGAAGGCGGATTGTGAGGAAACGGGGCTTGGAGAAAAGGCTACTGATGGTCNGTTCCTCGTTCTAAATCGAACCTGGAAACTTACTCAGTTGACATGAGATCCAATGAGTAATTATCCATCAACTCTAGCGCCATACCGCCCCCCCTCACAACACAGGTCAGAGGATCCTCGGCGATCAGCACTGGAAGGCCAGTCTCTTCGGCAATTCGAGCGTCCAGATCACGTAGTAAGGCGCCGCCGCCCGTGAGGACAATACCCGACTCTGCAATATCTGCTGCTAGCTCAGGTGGCGACTGCTCCAGTGCCATACGCACGGCACGGATGATGGCATCGACGGGCTCCTCAAGTGCGGTCATCACATCAGTGCTATTGAGTGTGAACGTTCGTGGCACACCCTCAGCCAAATGCCTACCACGAACATCAATTTCTCTCTGCTCGCTGCCCACCCAAACACAGCCCACTTCCTGCTTGATTCTCTCGGCAGTAGCGTCGCCAATGAGACAGCCAAAACGGCGACGCACATGCGCCACAATGGCTTCATCAAAACGATCGCCCCCAACGCGAATGGAGTCCCGATAAACAACCCCACTGAGCGATATAAGGGCTATTTCAGTTGTACCACCGCCGATATCGACGACCATGCAACCAACGGCTTCTTCCACCTTCATTCCAGCACCAATCGCAGCCGCCATCGGCTCTTCAATAAGCCGGACGTCCCGCGCTCCTGCACCTTCTGCCGAACGCCTGATAGCCTCCCGCTCGACCTGGGTTGATAAACAGGGAACACAAATCAAAACCCGTGGGCTGGGGCGCAGCCAGGAAGAGTGAGTGTCGTGCACTTTCAAGATGAAGTGCTGCAACATCTTCTCAGTCACCTGGAAATCGGCAATGACACCGTCTTTAAGGGGTCGGATCGCCGTGATGTTACCNGGTGTTCTTCCCAGCATACGCTTCGCCTCGGTACCGACGGCTTCGATAGATTTCTGGCCATTGTGAACTCTGATAGCCACAACGGAAGGCTCATCAAGAATGATGCCGCGATCCTTTACGTAGATCAGTGTGTTGGCCGTGCCGAGGTCGATCGACAGATCGGTTGAAAACATACCCCGTAAACGCTTTAACATGTTTTTATAGCCTGTGGACAAATACACCTGTGCCACCGTTCAGAGCGAGCCACCCTCGCTTCGAAACCCCAGGCCAAACCCAGGATGTCCACTTATCTGCAGACCAGTGCGGTTAGTTGGTGAAATGTAACAATGGGATAGTTTTTGAGCAAGCTGGAAGTGTGGTAGTTTGCGGTCTCCAAACCACCTGTTAGGCATTTATCGTGACTGATGCAGCAACCGTCAGAGATGTCGCGGCGTTAGCGCGTCTTGNGATCTCCGACCAAGACATCGANAACGCGACAGCTGAATTCAATCAGACGCTTGCCCTNTTTGATGCACTTGGCACCACTGATACGACCGACGTCGCGCCCATGATCAACCCACTCGATGCAGCACAGCGCTTGAGAACCGATCAAATCGAAACCTTGGTCGATAGAGCGGGTTTGATGCAAAACGCCCCCGCCATTGAGGAAGACTACTTTCTCGTACCCAGGGTACTCGATTGATGTCCGGGCTTTTCCCAACTATTTCATCGCTCGCCCGTCAGCTCAGTGAGGGGAGCGTCTCTTCACGGGAGCTCGTGGAGGATGCGATCGCACGGACAGAGCAGATCAATCCGACGCTCAACACNGTCATTTCTCTGGATAAGGAGGGCGCACTCGCTGCTGCTGGCCGAGCCGATCAGGCACGCGCCGATGGCGCAACGTCACCGCTACTCGGCGTGCCCATGCTCCACAAAGATATCTTTTGCACCCAAGGTGTAAGAACCTCCTGCGCCTCAAAAATGCTGGCAGACTTCATCCCTCCATACAACGCCACCGTTGTGGATAAGGTGCACAATGCAGGTATNGTCAGTCTGGGCAAATGCAACATGGATGAATTCGCCATGGGCTCATCCAACGAGACCAGCTTTTTTGGCGCCGTGAAAAACCCTTGGGACGTCACGAGGGTGCCCGGCGGCTCCTCAGGTGGCTCAGCCGCCGCAGTCGCGGCCGGCCTCGTGCCGATGGCAACTGGGACGGATACCGGTGGATCCATTCGTCAGCCGGCTGCACTGTGTGGCATCACGGGCCTGAAACCCACCTATGGGCGGGTATCTCGCTANGGCATGATTGCCTTTGCTTCCTCTATGGACCAGGCAGGCCCTATGGCGAGGACCGCCGAGGATTGTGCGCTAGTGCTCAATGCCATGGCAGGTCATGATCTCTTGGATTCGACCTGTGCCGACCTGCCCGTCCCCGATTACGCAGCCACACTGGAACGCGGCATTGAGGGGCTTCGCGTAGGCATACCAAAAGAGTTTTTCTCCAGTCACTTAAATGACGCCGTTGCCAAGACAGTCACCACCGCAGTCAAGGAATTAGAAGCCGCTGGCGCCACCCTTGTTGACGTATCGCTTCCCTCTACAGATCTTGGTGTCTCCACCTATTACGTGATTGCACCGGCCGAGGCATCTGCGAACCTCTCGCGTTATGACGGTGTGAGATATGGCTATCGATGCGATAGCCCCAGTGACCTTCAGGACCTCTATCTGCGCTCTCGTACCGAAGGGTTTGGCGAGGAGGTCAAACGACGAATCCTCATTGGAACCTTTACTCTATCAGCTGCATCCTATGATCAGTACTTCATGAAGGCACAGCAGGTGCGTCGCCTCATCGCAGAAGAATATCAATNCGTGCTCAAGGACGTTGACGTCATTGCCGGGCCCTCCGCACCCAACACCGCGTTCGTTCTCAACGATGACTCCAAGTCGGTAACCGACATGTACATGGAGGACGTCTTCACCATTGGTGCCAATCTCGCGGGATTGCCTGCCATCAGTGTTCCGGCCGGCTTAGTCGACGGGCTGCCCGTCGGCATGCAGCTGATTGGTCCACGGTTTGGTGAAGCACAGCTATTGAACATTGCCCATCAATTCCANAGACGAACCGATTGGCACTCCCTCACACCAAATCTCGAGGGCCTGACGGGATGAAGTGGGAAAAGGTAATGGGCTTAGAGGTGCATTTGCAGCTCTCGACAAATACGAAGATTTTTTCGTCGTCGGCGACGACTTTTGGTGCCGATGCGAACGCCCAGACCAACCCACTGGATATGGCCCTTCCCGGAACGCTTCCGGTTCTGAACCATGCAGCGGTAAGCCAGGCCATTGTCTTTGGCTTAGGTGTGGGTGCTGAGATCGGCAANGTGTCTCGTTTCGACCGAAAGAATTACTTTTACCCGGACCTACCAAAGGGTTATCAGATATCCCAGTTCTTCGAACCCATTGTTAAAGANGNCGTTTTCGAGGTTCCGCTCGAAGNTGGGTCCATTTTCCCTGTCAGAATTCTCCGCGCCCACCTTGAAGAAGACGCGGGGAAATCGGTACACGATGCCATCCCCGGACACACCGGCATTGACCTGAATCGAGCGGGAATACCACTACTTGAAGTTGTTACCGAGCCCGATTTCCGAACGGCAGAACAAGTGGTTGCCTATCTGAAGGCGCTGCATGCGCTCGTTACCTATCTCGGTATCTCCGACGGCAACATGTCAGAAGGGTCGATGCGCTGCGACGTTAATCTCTCACTGAGACTTGAGGGAGAAACGGAATACGGCACGCGCACGGAGCTAAAGAACATCAACTCCTTCCGATTTATCGAACGCGCCATACACGTTGAAGCGGAGCGTCAACAGGATCTTCTGGAAAGCGGCCACNGCATTGTTCAAGAAACGCGCTTGTTCGACCCCGACAAGGATGAGACTCGCTCCATGCGATCCAAGGAAGTAGCAAACGACTACCGCTACTTCCCTGACCCAGATCTGTTGCCCATTNTCATTGACGACGAAACCATTTCGCGGATCNGNGAGACCTTGCCTGAATTACCTGCCGTCAAGCGCAGCCGTTACACGACTGAGCTTGGACTGAGTCAGTACGATGCCAATTTACTGACTCAAGATCGCGCNACCGCCGAGTTCTTTGAAGCGTGCTCCAACTTNTCAAACAGTCCCAAGGCCGCGGCGAACTGGGTATTGGGAGACTTGAGTGCAGCCCTTAATAAAGATGGTCTGACTATCGATGACTGCAAGGTGACGCCCCAGGGCCTCGCTGCCCTGATTACTAGAATCGATGACGGCACGCTGTCCAGCAAAATGGCGAAGGTCGTTTTTGAGGGCTTATGGGGTGGCGAATCGGATGTTGATCACATCATCGAGAGCAAGGGCTTAAAGCAGGTCAGCGACAGTGGTGCACTTGAGGCCATTGTGGATGAACTCATCGCCAACAATCCTGCTCAAGTCCATCAGTATCGGGCGGCTGATGAGGGCAAACAGAAAAAATTGATCGGCTTTTTTGTGGGTCAGGCCATGAAAGCCTCTAAAGGCCAGGCAAATCCACAGATGTTGAATCAGTTGTTACAGCAGAAATTGAGCTAGGCCGCCTAACCTCAGACGTCCTGAACTCGACCCTTCATAAACCGTTCCCGATTTTCACGTTTCTTATCTTCGCTTTTNCGCAGTAACACATACACGGAGCCAGTGCCTCCATGCTGCGGTTGCGCAGAATGGAAGGCTTGTACGTCTTCAANGTCCCTGAGCCAGCGATTGACATAGCCTTTCAGGACTCCGGAGCCTGATTTTTCTTTATTTCCAAAGCCTTTACCGTGGGTGATCAGCAGTGTTCGCAACCCCAAGCGAGCCGCCTCCTTGAAAAAAGACCATATCTCAGTTCGCGCCTCTGCAACCGTGAACCGGTGTAAATCGAGGCGCGCCTCAATGTCGTAATGACCCAGCCGCAGCTTNCTGTAAACACCGTTTTGAATGCCGGGCCGCTTAAACTCGAGCACATACCAGGCATCAAGCGGCGGAACGCCATCGTCTGACAGGTGATTATCGTCTCGCGAGAGCGAGTGAGTAGCCGCCTGCCTTCGCTTGCTAACATCGACCGACTCCTGTTTTAAAAGTCGTTCGCGCGGCTCACGCTTGAGTGGCGTTACACCGCTCATTTCGCTCGCAAATAAGTCGTCGTCTTGCATGTTCGTGTTCCCGACATCGGCTGCGGTAGTATAGTCATAGCACTGACAGTTTGGTGCCCCTTGTAGCCAGCGAAAAGGTGGAATAACAACTCATGTCCGGATTACTCAAAGGAATAGGTTACTTTTTCCGAGGAATGACGATGCTCGTTCAGCCGGGACTCCGCCGCTTTGTAGTGATACCTCTGCTGGNCAATATCGCTGTGTTTGTCCTGATCGCCGGTAGCCTATATCAGCTNATGTCGGGGTTCTACATCGACATCACGGGTGACATTACCGGAACCCTGGGCTTTCTTACGTGGATCGTGACACCCATCATTTNGCTGGTCGGCACCTTGTTATCGGGTTATCTGTCTATTTTCATCGTGTTATTTCTGACTTCACCTTTTCATGGCTTACTCGCTGAGAAGGTAGANGANCAGGTAACAGGTGAGGCCATCCAGAACGAAAGCTCCGTAGTCCAGGTCGCGCTGTCCGTACCCAGAGGTTTCCTTCGCGAATTACAAAAGTTGTTTCACTACCTACCGATGGCCGTGTTGGTTGTCGTCATCAGTGTCATACCGGGAATAAATGTCGTAGCACCGTTTCTCTGGATTATGCTCGGTGCCTGGATGATGTCGCTGCAATTTATTGACTACCCGATGGACAACCATCGACTCGCATTCCGGGAAGTCCGGGAAGCCTGCAGTGCTAAACGGGGTACATCGATCGGGTTTGGGGCGGTCGTCGCGTTTGTGTCGGGAATCCCAATACTCAATCTCGCGCTTATCCCCGCAGCGGTAGCGGGGGCGACCTTGCTATGGTGCGAAGAGCTTCGACACCTTCGATAAGAAAATCCGCGCTGTTTATTGGGCCAGAAGGTCCTCAGGAACCTGAGTGCACTTCAGCGTCTCGCCCAACAAGGCTTCGATTTCCGGCAGCAAGAAAGCGTCGTCCTCACTGGCAAAACTGATGGAAACACCCTTTTCGCCCGCCCTGCCGGTTCGCCCAATACGGTGAACATAATCCTCAGGATCCTCGGGCAGGTCATAGTTGATCACGTGGCTAACACCATCAACATGGATGCCTCTTCCCGCCACATCGGTAGCGATCAACACCCGTAGTTTGCCAGACTTGAAACGCTCAAGGGTTTTGGTGCGCTTCACCTGCGCGATTTCTCCCGACAATATGCCGCAGTCCAGGCCTTGCTTTTGAAGCCGCTCATGAACTTTACGAACAACATCTCTTCTATTGGCGAAGACAATCACCGACGTCGCTTCGGGCGTCGCAAGAAGGCGCTTGAGAACGTTAAGACGATCGCGACTCTCGAGAAGGTAGACACGCTGATCCACATTTTCCGTCGCCACACGCTCTGGTTCTATCTCGACTGTAATTGGATCAAAGGTCCACTGTTGGGCGAGGTTCATAATGTCCTGGCTAAACGTGGCCGAAAAGAGCAATGTCTGCCGGTCTTCCTTGCGCGGTGTCGATCTGACAATACGCTTGACCTGCGGAATGAACCCCATGTCGAGCATTCGATCAGCTTCATCCAGAACCAATGATTCAACGCGATCGAGATACATGTCCCCGCGTTGGATGAAGTCAATAAGCCTACCGGGTGTCGCGACAACAATATCCGTCACTCGGTCATTCACTTTGGCTAGCTGTTTGGCGTAATCGGCACCGCCGATGAGCGTGACCGTGGACAGGTCTGTGTACTTCCCAAGCTGACGCGCGTCATCGGCAATCTGCATAACGAGCTCTCGCGTCGGCGCTAAAATAACAGCGCGTGGTTCCGCGAGGTAACGCTCACCCACGATGGGGTTATTCAAAAGGTCGTTGAACAGGGTAATCAAGAACGCGGCCGTTTTCCCCGTACCCGTCTGTGCCTTGCCAATCGCATCGTGCCCTTCCAATGTATGGGGCAAAATCTGGGCTTGAATGGGTGAACACTTCACGAAGCCCAAGCCTTCGATACCGCGCATGAGCGAAGGGTCAAGGTCGAGACTGTCGAACGAAATATCGGGCAATTGCACAACTGTATTTTCAGTTGTGTCGAGGGCTTGATCACTCAATGGTTGATGAGTCCTTAGGTCAGAGGTGCGCGAGCATAGCACACTGCGCTACAGACGCCTGAGTTAATCTCGCGACACGCTACGGCAAGCGATTGAGCACGTGATACAGTGCCGCCCTGACAGCGAGACCACCATGAATCAACAACAACCCACACTGCGATCAGAGCTTCGCCAGTTTTGGCGAATTGGCTGGCCACTTTTAGTGGCGCAGACGGCACAAATGGGCACCGGCGTGGTGGATACCATCATGGCTGCAAGATTCGGCGACAAGGACCTAGCCGCCATCGCCATTGGGTTCAACATATGGCTGCCGCTCTATCTGGTCATACTGGGCGTCATATTTGCCTCCTCGACCATCATTGCGCAGGATTTTGGCGCTGGTCGGATGCAGCGCATCCGCGACCAACTACCCCAGTCGCTTTGGGTGTCTGTGTTTCTCAGCGTGATCGTCGCGCCCTTATGCTATTACAGCCACCTCGGACTGCCGTGGCTAGGCATCGATGCGCTAACCGCAGAAAAATCGAGCGAATACATCAAAATGGTGGCGTTTGGGTTCCCAGCTATCGGGATATTCATGGCGCTGCGATATCACATGCAAGGCGTAGGTATAACATCCCCGTTCGCTGTCGCGTCGGTCATCGGTTTCATTGCCAACATACCCCTGAACTATATGTTCATCTTCGGCTTTGGCGATATTCCCGCAATGGGTGCTCAAGGCTGCGGTATAGCAACGGCCATTTCGATGTGGCTGTCCGCACTCATTATCACGATCTATGTCCTGACCAGGAAGTCACTACAANNGTACCTGCCACCCCTAACACCGGTGGCACCTAACCCTACCGCGATAAAAGAGATACTGACTATCGGTGCACCGGTAGGCGCTACTTTCTTTTTAGAGACCGCCGTCTTCGCCGGCATTGCACTCCTGGTCTCCTCGCTGGGAGATGTCGCGATTGGTGCGCACCAGATCGCATTCAATGTGTGGGATATGTTTTACATTCCAATGCTCGCCATCGGTTCATCCATGGCAACCCGTATGGGGCACGCATTGGGCGCGCAAGATCAGCAAGGCGTGTTCATGGCATTAAAGGCAGGCATCCTATGCTCTGGCGTCATCAGTGTTACCACCATGATCATCTTGCTGTCGTTCCCTACGGCCATTGTCGGGATTTACTCCGATTCTGCGGATATGTCGCTATTGGCGGTTCGCTTACTCAGTTTTGCGGCTCTATTCGTTATTATTGATGCGGTACAAATCGTAGGTTCGTTCTCGATGCGCGCCTACAAAAAAACTCGATTCCCCTTTATCGCCAGCATGGTGGCCTACTGGTTGATTGCACTCCCACTGGGCTACTACCTCGGCATCATGAATTCAGACAACGCCTTTGATGGGGCTGCCGGGTTTTGGGTCGGTATCATTGTCGGTGTCACGGTCGCATCGGTCATGATCGCCCTGCGTCTCGTGTTGCTGCTTCGGCAGCCGATTCCGGTGGGATTCACGCCCGATTACGACGCGTGACACTCAGCTCGTGGCGTCACCACGAGACGATCGATTCGCTGCTGAGTCGCATCGTAGATGCGTAAAACGCCCCACTCGAGGTTTTTCCCTGACAAAAACAGTAGCGCATCCTGTGCCTGCCATGCAGCAATAACCCCAACAACGGGACCGAGAATCCCCTCGTTACGGCAGTCAAAGCCGCGACTATTATCTTCACTGGGTGTCATACACTGATAACAGCCTTCTGCCCTCGACTGACTAAAGGCCGCTACCTGTCCATGAAGACGTGTTGCCGCCCCCATAATCCAGGGTTTTCCCATAATCCGCGTTGAGCGCTCAATGGCGTGCCGTGAGGACAGGTTGTCAGTGGCATCGATCACCATGTCCGCATCGCCGAGCAACCCAGTGTCAGACTCGGGATCAACACCAAAGCGACCAAGAAAGGCAGTCACTGTGATCTCTGAGTTGAGCGCCAAGAGCTGATCCTTCAGGGCCTGAACTTTTGGTTTAGCAACATCGCTCTCCCGAAAGGCCAGCTGGCGATGCAGATTGCTAACCTCAACACTGTCAGCGTCGACTAAGGTCAATTTACCAACACCGGCGCCCGCAAGAAACAACGCGACCATCGAGCCCAAACCACCACAACCAACGATCAGGACCGAGGCTTGCCGAATTTTTTCCTGACCAACCAGGTCTATTTCGGGCAACAGAATCTGTCGGGAATAGCGCTCCAGTAACTTGTCATCCAGCATTGCCAAAACACCCCCCTGTCGCTCGAGGCCTGCCGGCTAGATCGTGACGAAGGGTTACATTTGAGAACCCGTTCAGCTCGAAGATCGACCGGACCTCCGCTGCCTGATCATAACCGTGCTCNATCAAAAGCCAACCTCCGGGCGTCAAATGATCGGGAGCTCTCGAAGCTATCTCCCGAATTGACGACAGTCCNTCCCTTCCATCAGTCAGGGCCATATCCGGTTCAAACCGTAAATCGCCGCCCGACAGATGGGCATCATCGACAGCGACATATGGAGGGTTTGATACGATCAACGGCCAGCGTCTGTGGCCCAATGCAGCAAACCAACTTGACTGAACGAACTCCACTGGCAGCTGCAACGCCCGAGAATTCTCTCGCGCAACACTCAGAGCCGCCTCACTAATATCGCAGGCCGTAACCGAGAGGCGGGCTGACTCGTGTTGGACGGCAAGCGCGATAGCCCCACTCCCGGTGCCCAAATCAAGCAGTGACTCACAACCATGGTGAGATGTGAGCTCCAAAGCCCACTCCACCAGNAGCTCGGTCTCAGGTCGAGGAATAAGCACGTCTCTTGTGACTTTGAGTTTTAGTGACCAAAACTCGCGATGACCCAGTAGATAGGCTAAAGGCACCCCCCTGAGCCGCTCTGCAGACATCAGAGAAAACTGCTCTACAACGGAGGCTGACAGCTCATCGCCGTCATGAGCAATCAACCAGCTACGCTCTTTCTTATCGAGACAGTGCAACAAGAGGAGCTCGGCATCTCGACGGTCATTAGCGAACCCCTGTAGCGCCTCTTTCACCCTCACCGGCTAACCTTCACTGACTGCCCGTCACTCGTCTGCCTGACGTCATCAGTCGTCAGCGAGAGCGGCGAGCAGATCAGCTTGGTGCTCCTGCCGCAGCGGCTGAATGACCGCATCCAAATCACCCTCAACCACCTCATCCAGTTTGTACAAGGTCAGGTTGATTCTATGATCCGTCACCCGGCCCTGAGGGTAGTTGTAGGTCCTGATACGGTCTGAGCGATCGCCCGTACCCACAAGGTTTCGTCGCTCTTCGGCCTGCTCGGCAGCCAGTTGCTGCTCCGATGCGGACGCAAGCTTGGCCTGTAACAGCGACATAGCCCTCGCTCGGTTTTTGTGTTGTGACCGCTCATCTTGGCACTCAACGACAATACCCGTGGGTATATGGGTCAGGCGCACAGCCGAGTCAGTTGTATTCACGTGCTGGCCACCAGCCCCAGATGACCGGTAGGTATCTACTCGCAAATCCTCTTTGCGAATTTCAATTTCCTCTACCTCGTCTGGCTCCGCCATGACGGCCACCGTGCAGGCAGACGTGTGAATCCTTCCCTGAGACTCTGTTTCCGGAACGCGTTGCACGCGATGCGCGCCTGACTCGAATTTCAGATGGGCGTAAACCGCCTCGCCCGCAACCCGCGTAATCAACTCCTTATAGCCGCCATGCTCGCCCGTGCGCTCTGATATGACCTCAACTGACCAGCGTTTACTCTCCGCATAGCGACTGTACATGCGAAACAAATCTCCGGAAAAAATGGCCGCCTCATCACCACCCGTACCCGCGCGAATCTCCAAAAATACGTTGCTCTTGTCTTTGGGGTCCTTGGGTAACATCAGCACTTGCAATTCGGCCTCCGCGGCCGCCATATGACCTTCGGCAGTACCGATTTCTTCTTCCGCCATCTGCCGCACATCGGGATCAGAATCTTCCAGCATTAGCTGTGCTTCGGCTAAATCATCCTGCGCTCTGCGATATCCGTCGTAGACCTTCACGACGTCATCGAGCTGCGCGTATTCCTGTGACAACGCGCGGAATTTATTAGGATCTGAGGCTGTCTCTGCATCGGAGAGGAGAGCCGCGACCTCCTCGTGACGATCACATAATGATTCGAGCTTGGTAACAAGCGAGGTCTTCACAATAAACTGCCCTTATCGAACTACTGTAGCGTCGACGAGCCGTCTGATGGGATAGATGCGGGCACGCCGAGCAATTCTGCTGCACGCGAGACATTAACACGATCGCCTTCTTTTGCGATCTGCTTGAGACCCGTGGTCGGCGCATGGATCAGCTTGTTGGTGAGATCCCGTGACAATCGCGTAATCACCTCTTCGGGAGACTTGCCGCTCTCCAGTGCCTTGATTGCACGCTCAAGCTCCGCCTGCTGGATCGCCATGGCAGATTCCCGATAATTTCTCACGACATCCGCTGAGGCGCGCTGTAACCATGTGGACTCAACCTCGATAACGCCCTCTTCCACGATCTTGTCCGCTTTATTCGCTTCATGACTTCGCAGGCGCACGTTCTCTTCGACAACGTCGCGCAAATCATCAACCGTGTATAAATAGACGTCCGAAAGTGAAGCAACCTGCGGCTCGATGTCACGAGGTACGGCCAAGTCAATCAGCAAGGCCGGACGATAACGCCGAGCCTTGATCGCCTCCTCGACAGCCCCCTTCCCTAAAATGGGGAGCTGACTCGCGGTCGAACTAATTACGATATCAGCGCTCGGCAGTCGGTCGGTGACGTCAGCGAGTAGAATAGCCTCAGCACCGAACTGATCTGCCAGCATTTCTGCTCGTTTCAGTGTCCGGTTAGCCACAATCAATTTGCCCAAGCCCGCTTCATTCAGATGCCGGGCCACCAGCTCAATCGTTTCGCCAGCCCCAAGCAGTAACGCAGTGCGATTTGAGAGATCTGAAAAAATTCGCCCAGCGAGATCAACGGCAGCATAGGCCACCGAAACCGGATTTTCCCCTATCGCAGTGTCTGTGCGGACGCGCTTTGCAAGACGGAAAGCCTCGGGAAACAGCTTGCTTAGGGAGTCCCCAATCCCGCCACTCTCCTGCGACACAGCGAAAGCCGACTTAATTTGACCAAAAATTTGCGGTTCACCCAGAACCATGGAATTCAGACCGGCAGCGACTCGAACAAGGTGTGTGAGCCCCGCAATGCCATGACTTCGGTACGTACATGTGGCGAGATCTTCCAATGTAATCGCGTGATACTTCGATAACCAAGTAATCACCTCATCGCCGGCCAGTGCGGCTTCACCCTCGGTGCCAAACCAGCCGTAGATTTCTGTGCGATTACAGGTACTCAAAATGACACCCTCGCTCAACCGAGTCTCAGCCATCAGCTCGGATATCGCCTCAGGCACGCACTCAGGGGCAAAGGCCACGCGCTCTCGCACCGCTACGGACGCAGAGTCATGATTTATCCCAATGACAACCAAATTTGACGGCATAACTGTCAATCGCTATCTACATACCGTGGAATCATACCAGACAAATAGGCCCTTCGAGAGGGCGTGTGCCGATTTCGTCGGGTGTGTCATCATACGCACCATGCGATCGTTTCATTACACCATCATTCTGCTGACCCTAACGCTCTCAAGTTGTGCGAGCGTGGAGGTTACTCAGAGTCCACCTGAGGATGATCAACCTGTACCAACAGTGGCTCAGGAAATACCAAGCCACCCCTACGCCGACGTACCCAGCGAACACCTATCCACTCTGCTTCAGGCGGAATTTGCTATCAGAGAGCGAGATCTGGATGCGGGGCTTATCCACCTCATGGCCGCCAGTCAGGCGATTCCTGACCCAGCCATTGCGCGGCGGGCACTGCAGCTTGCCCAGTACATTCGCAGGCCTGACGCAACGCTTGAAATGGCTGTTCGCGTGTCAGATCTCGACCCCAGTGATGGTGGCGCGGCAACACTTGCCGCTGCGGTCTTCATAGAGCGCGGGGATATTGCCAGTGCATTGACCTACTCAAGACGCGCGTTCGACGCAGGGTCCGACATCAACCCAGCAGCGCTTCTCAATAATTTCGGAGGTCAGACGCCTGAGACGCAGGCGGCGACCCGGAACCTTCTGACAGCACTTGAAGCAGACTACCCCGAGGATGCTCGAAGTTTGTTTGCCATCGCATTGTTGGAATGGCGCCAGGGAAACCGCGATGCCGCAGCGACAAAGCTCGATAAGCTTTTCACCATCGAGCCATTTCACGAGAGGGGCACGCTACTGCTGACGGAAATTCTCTCGCAAGCGGACAACCCACGAGCGTTCGACGCGCTCATAAAAGCGATCGAAGCGACGAATAGCGGCTTACTGCGTTATCAATATGCGCGGTATCTTCTCGGCAAACAGCAATTAGCGGAAGCCAAAGAGCAGTTCGATGCCTTGGTAGCCGATCCAGCAGCAACCGTCGATCANCTGATCGGGGCTGCGGTACTGGATATCGAGTTATCGGATTCNGCCTCGGCCCTGCTCCATCTGGATAGAGCCCTTTCCCTCGGCCAACGCGTCAGTGACGCTCAGTTCTTCAAAGCACTTGCTCTGATACAACTCGGGGATCCATCTGGCGCTATTGAGACACTTGGCGAGGTTGGACCCTCGACAAATTATGCACGCGCGCTGCAAGANGCGGCCGCCATTCTAATNTCAGAAGGTGATNTCGGTGCAGCCANTGCCTTCTTCGAAAAGCACCGCAAAANCCACCCCAACGGTGCNGANCTCAACTTTGCCGTTCATGCCGAAACACTTCAGACGCTCGGATCGATAGCGGCAGAGTCGGTACTCTCCTCAGGTATCAGTGCCTTCCCCACATCGACGCGCCTTCTGTTTTCTAGAGCAAATTTTCGGGAGCGCGCCGGTTTCTTTGAGCTCGCGGAAGCCGATTATCGAGAAGTACTTAATCTCAACCCGGGCGATGCCAACGCGCTCAATGCGCTGGGATATGCACTCACTAACAATACNAATCGTTTCGCGGAGGCGGCGGGGTTACTNGAGGAAGCCATTTCCAAAGACCCGCGTAATCCGGCCATTATCGACAGCCTTGGATGGGTTTACTTCAAGCTCGGCAAGGATCGACAAGCCGAAGTCTTACTCAAGGAAGCCTACAAGCAGTACCCCGATCCCGAGGTCGCTGCACATTTGATTGAGCTGCTATGGACACAGGGGCGCGAGGTTGAGGCGAGAGATCTCATTGCCAATCAATGGCGTGCCTCGCCCAATAACGAACACCTACGTGAGACAGCGAGTCGTCTCGCTATCCCCCTACCCGAGTGATCATGCTTTTCCGGTCGTTCGCTTATGGCCTGCTGGTAACACTACTGTCCGCGTGCGTTCAGACCACCATCGAACAACCCGCCGTCCGCGCAAAAAAGCTGACTGACGCCACCCCGTGGCAGGCTCGTGGAAAAATATTGGTATCCACCGAAAACGAGCGCCAAACGCTCAGATTTACCTGGTCTCATCTGTCGGAAGAGCAAGACCGTGTCGAGCTGAGCGACACCCTAGGGCTTCAGTCTGTTACCTTGATCAAAGACTCCGACAGGTACTATCAGGAGAACAACAAGGGACAGCGAGTCCTGCTAACTGCCAACATGCTGGAGCAACCACTCGCTGATGTTCTATCGAGTCTACCGGACGACATTGCACAACTCTTGACCGGAGCAGCCTCGTCGAACCGCCAAGTAACCAGCCAGGTTGTGCGCTGGTCCTCCTCGGCACAGTTTGCAACGCCAGAGGAATTGCGAGTCAATTTTGGTGATTACTCTCTCAAGATCATGATTCATCAGTGGGATATAGACAGCGGTGAGTAAACAAGTGATCGAAACACTTAGTCCCGCAAAGCTGAACCTGTTCCTTCACGTGACGGGGAAAAGGAACAATGGCTATCACGAGCTTCAAACCGCGTTTCAATTGCTGGACTGGGGCGATCGGATGCGCTTTGAGATAACCGATACACCCGGTATTCATTTGAGCCCCTCCATGGAAGGCGTTCCGAACGACGACAACCTCATTGTGCGAGCGGCATCGGCATTAAGCCTGCCCGATGATTGCGGTGTTGCCATAAGCATCGACAAAGTCATTCCGATGGGCGGTGGTCTGGGCGGCGGCAGCTCCAATGCAGCGGTCACACTGCTGGCACTCAATACGCTTTTCGATCTCGGCTACAGTGTTGATGAACTGGCAATTAAGGGCGCGGGTCTCGGTGCTGATGTCCCTGTGTTTGTTCGAGGCACATCAGCATGGGCAGAGGGCATTGGCGAGGAACTGACGCCGCTTGAGCTTCCCGCACGCTGGTTTGTGATTATTTACCCCGATTGTCATGTCTCAACACAGGAAATCTTCGGTGCTCCAGAATTGACACGCAATACTCCGCCAATTACAGTGTCGGCCTTTTTTGAAGGGCCGGTTCGCAACGATCTGCAGCCTGTAGTTGAAAGCAGATACGAGCAGGTGAGAGTAGCCATAACATGGCTATCTGGCCACGGCTCGGCAATGATGACAGGAAGCGGCGCATGCGTTTTTGCCGGCTTCGACTTGCAAGCAGAGGCGCAGCGTGTGGCTGCGGCTGCAGAAGGCAAGTTTAAAGTTTTCGTTGCCAAAGGAATTAATCGCTTCACCGTGGTGTAGCACAAACAGTTATTGGGGCGTCGCCAAGCGGCAAGGCAGCGGGTTTTGATCCCGCCATTCGGAGGTTCGAATCCTCCCGCCCCAGCCATTTTCTACTCGCAGGACGCCTCGCATGTCTTCGAAAATGATGGTTTTTACCGGCAACTCGAATCCGGACCTAGCCAAAAAGGTCGCCAGTCGTTTGTATCTCGAGCTGGGTAGCTCAAAGGTGGCTAAGTTTTCTGATGGCGAGGTTACGGTCGAGCTCAACGAAAACGTTCGCGGTAAAGACGTGTTCGTACTCCAGAGCACCTGTGAGCCAACGAACGATAACTTGATGGAGCTATTGCTCATCATTGACGCGCTTAGGCGTGCTTCGGCAAGCCGGATAACGGCCGTCGTGCCGTATTTTGGTTATGCGCGTCAGGATCGCCGAGTGCGTTCCGCCCGAGTACCCATTTCATCCAAAGTCGTCGCAGACATGATGGTCAGCGTTGGCGTGGATCGCGTACTCACGGTCGACCTTCACGCAGAGCAGATCCAGGGCTTCTTTACCTGCCCTGTTGACAACGTCTATGGCTCACCGATTCTTAACGACGATATCGTTGCCAGTAAGTTCAAGGATGTTGTCGTCGTATCGCCCGATATTGGCGGTGTTGTTCGCGCACGCGCCATCGCAAAACAACTCGATGATGCCGATCTCGCCATCATTGATAAGCGTCGACCGAGAGCAAATGAGTCAGAGGTCATGAATCTCATAGGTGATGTCGAAGGGCGAACCGCCATCATGGTTGATGACATGGTCGATACGGCTGGCACATTGTGCTCCGCTGCCAACGCCCTCAAGGAGCGCGGCGCGACAAAAGTCGTAGCGTACTGTACGCACGCGGTGTTATCCGGCAAGGCGCTTGAAAACGTACGCAATTCCGAGCTGGACGAATTGGTTGTAACGGACACCATTCCTCTCAGTGATGAGGCCAAGAGCGTCAAGAAAATCCGCCAGTTAACCATTGCTGACCTACTCGCAGAGTCTATTCGACGAGTCAGTAACGAAGAATCCATTAGCGCGCTGTTCGATTCATAGACAGCGTAAACCCACCCACCCCTGAACCGGTCGCAAGTTCACGGGTGTTTTCCAAAGGAGACAGACCATGTCTGACACTTTTGTAGTAGAAGCCGAGCTTCGCAGTGATGAAGGGAAAGGTGCGAGCCGCCGCCTTCGCCGACTCGAAGCAAAAGTACCCGCCATCATTTATGGAGGCGAGAGTGCCCCAGTGAGCCTATCGTTGATCCGAAAGGACTTCGAAAAGCACCTCGAGAAAGAGGCGTTTTATTCCGCCATTATCGAAGTGGCTTACGACGGTAAAAAAGAGAAAGCAATTCTGAAGGCACTTCAGCGTCANCCTGCAAAGGATTTTCCGATGCACGCTGACTTCTTCCGAGTTGAAGCGAACANGGCCATTAAAGTCTCTGTGCCNCTGCACTTCNTNAACGAAGAGACCTGCGTGGGTGTGAAGTTGGGTGGTGGTCGAATCCAGCACACAGTCAACGAGGTTGAAGTACTGGCTCTCCCCGCTGATCTTCCNGAATACATCGANGTCGACATGGCAGACCTCCANGTGGGCGATATTGTTCACCTGTCCGATCTNANGNTNCCCGANGGCGTNACNTCAACNGCNCTTGCNCTNGGTGATGATCGNGANATGGGNGTAGCNAGNGTNCTNGCNCCACGNGGTGGNNNAGGNGCNNNNGGTGCAGCTGATGANGANGCNGNNGNAGANTCNGCTGACGACGCAGCAAGCGAAGACGCCGGCGACGAGAGCTAATNGCCATGCCCAGNATTCGACTNATTGTCGGTCTGGGTAATCCTGGCGANAAATATATCGGCACCCGCCACAANGCGGGTGCNGATTTCNTTTCAGCACTCGCAAAACAAAACGGTATCGAGCTCAAGTCCGAGAAAAAACTAGCTGGACGACTGGGCAGAGGTACTGTGGCGGGACACGATNTGCGTCTNATGATTCCTGACACGTACATGAACCACAGNGGNAAAGCCGTGGGCTTGGCGGCCAAGTATTTTCAGATAGCNCCTGAGCAGATCCTCATTGCACATGACGAGCTCGACATGCCACCCGGTGCTAGCCGTTTCAAGTTCGACGGTGGTCACGGGGGCCATAACGGTCTTCGGGACGTCATTCCAGCCATTGGAGGCTCTACGGGCTTCTGGCGACTCAGAGTGGGTATCGGTCACCCAGGGCAGGCAAGCAAGGTATCAGGCTGGGTATTGAGCAAAGCATCCAAAATTGAACAAGCACTGATTGATCTTTCGATCGATGAGTCTTTAAGTGCTTTACCACTGCTTCTCGACGGAGATGACGTTAAAGCGATGACGCGTCTGCACAGCAGTGACAAGACGAAAGAAGATTTGTAAGGAGCCTCAGTATGGGCATCAAATGCGGCATTGTCGGTTTACCCAATGTGGGCAAGTCAACCCTCTTTAATGCACTGACAAAGGCAGGCATCGATGCGGAGAACTTCCCTTTCTGCACGATAGAACCCAACGCAGGCGTTGTGTCAGTGCCCGATCCAAGACAGGAAGCTATCGAGGCACTCGTCAAGCCAGAACGTTCTATTCCAGCAACGATGGAGTTCGTTGACATTGCCGGACTGGTCGCCGGAGCATCCAAAGGCGAAGGTCTCGGCAATCAGTTTCTCGCCAATATCCGTGAGACAGATGCGATCGCACACGTTGTTCGCTGCTTCGAGGACCCGAACGTCATTCATGTCGCCAACCAGATCGATCCGCTGGCCGATATTGAAACGATTAACACCGAACTTGCGCTTGCTGATCTGGAAAGCTGCGAAAAGCAACTACAGCGCGTTGTACGTACGGCCAAAAGTGGCGACAAAGTGGCTGTGGCGACCAAATCATTATTGGAAGACAAGCTGCTCCCCCACCTCAATGAGGCGCTGCCGGTGAGAGCTTTAGAGCTCGATGACAACGAACAGGCGCTGGTGAAAACCATGCACCTGTTGACCACCAAGCCAACGATGTATATCGCCAACGTGGCGGAAGATGGGTTCGAAGATAACCCTCACCTCGATGTTGTCAGCGAGTATGCAGCGAATGAAGGCGCGGGTGTTGTCGCTATCTGCAATAAATTAGANTCCGAGATTTCAGAGCTGGAAGACGATGAGAAGCTCGAATTCCTCGCCGACATGGGGATGGAAGAGTCAGGGCTCGACCGCACCATTCGAGCTGGATACGCACTCCTTAACCTGCAAACGTACTTCACGGCCGGGCCAAAAGAAGTGAGAGCCTGGACAGTCAAAGTAGGTGCGACCGCACCAGAGGCGGCGGGCGTTATCCACACAGACTTTCAAAAAGGCTTCATAAGAGCCGAGGTCGTTGCCTACGATGATTTCGTCAGCTTGAAGGGAGAGGCGGGTGCTAAAGAAGCCGGCAAATGGCGCCTGGAAGGCAAGGAATACACCGTCGCTGATGGCGATGTGATTCACTTCCGTTTTAACGTCTAACTCGTTTGCGAATGCGCTGGGGCACGCCGCATCGGATAAGAGAAAAAGTAGTGAAATGAGGCGTCAGGGAATTGACCTGTGCAGCATTTATCGACAAACTACGCGCCCTCGTGGCTACGTAGCTCAGCTGGTTAGAGCACAGCATTCATAATGCTGGGGTCGGTGGTTCAAGTCCACCCGTAGCTACCATATCTTCGAAAAAGCAGTGGCTCGNGCCGCTGCTTTTTTGTTTCAGGGTTCGAGAAAAGCTNCAGGCCGATTCGGATATNAACCCACTCCGAGAATCACACGCACCTCAAGCAAGATTTTTGAATATCTCCGCATACATTGCCGTGTCGAATGGCACTCTCGCACTGAGTACATGCAGCGTTGCAAAGTGAATAAACGGGTTGGCAGTGACCACCGTGAATGTGGCCTTTCCCATACCGACTAGGAGTTGGGTCATAAGAATATAGGCCATACTGAGAATCGACATATCTAAGCTGCTGTAATCAACACCCGGGTCGAACAAACTGAACACCGCATAGAAAAGTCCTGCGATGGAGATGACCACAAGTTTACTCTTGTAAATCAGCATTAACCGNGGAATGAGCACGACATGCATCAAAATGACTACTGGCAGTCCTGCACCGAACGTGTTGNCTAGGATACTCGTGGGTATCCCGATGGCATATTGCTCCGCAGTCAGCGAGAAAAAAGGAACTCCCCCGATAATGGGCCCAAAAAAGTCGAGTGCCCAAAATGCGATCAAAATCCAAATATTCCTTCGCCACTCAAGGGCTCGCNTGAACTCTGCGATATTGAGGCCTGTTTTACGAAGCCAGAGCAGAGGNACAACGACATAAACGANGCTGTTAACCAGCATCCAAAGCGCCACATGTTGATAAGCAAAATCCCCTGACTCATAGACCTGTGGTCCGGGAAAATGAAGTCCCACATCGAAGTGCAAGCCAAGGATTAATTGCGTCACCAGCAGATACGCAAAGGCGGCGAGCACCTGAGTCCCCGCTTTATCTTTATTCACCTTNTAAAGGGTTNCCCAATCAAATGCGTCCCGACTGCGTGTCAAATACAGCAGTAAGAAAACGCACAGCGCTAAAACTGGAAAGTAAGCCAAAAACAGACTCGACAGTGCGTCTTCNGCTATCGGTGGCACCGCAGATGAATCCATTTGCNTGGCAAAGAATACAAAGGTTGCAACCAACCAAGCTAAACCAATGATTTGAAGGGTACTTATTTGCCTGAACATGTAATGNTTTCTAGCCTTGGGTGAACTGCTNGTCTACACGCATGGTAGCGTGACAACCTGTCCAAAGCGATTCGCTCAAAAATCTCGAGCACGTTAGTCATGTAACTCGTTCGCGAAAGAGAGTCTGTTCTGGGCGCGTTATTCAACTTGCGCCACCTTCGCATGCGCGCAAACATAGCACGCGCCTCGGAGTACAATATGAGACGGCTTACGAGCGATGAAGCGTGATAGACGAACAAAGGACAGCATCTTTATGTCACTGACCGAGACACTAAAACCCATCACTACCGATGAGCGGCAACAGCGTTTGGCGCGCTTGCAAGCGGCTATGGCCTCACGCGAGCTCGATACGGTAATCGTCACGCCAGGCGCTAACATGCGTTATTTCTTCGGGCTGACATGGCGCGAAACCGAGCGCTTGGTCTGTGCTGTCATATCGGAAAGTGCCGTTGTATTTGTTTGCCC